>JAIRPH010000007.1 GCA_031257135.1 Spirochaetaceae bacterium | reverse complement strand
TGAAACGCGGCTTCAAACCCGTAAGATAAGTCCCGAAACTTCTCCCACAGCCGAGACGCAATAATTTCTTCAACCACCGTCCCAGCAGTCCTGCCGATCTGACCAATCCGCTTGTTCATTTCTTTTTGCCATTGCGCGAATTCTTCTTTGGTCTTTTGGCGTTCCTGCTGGTACTTTGCCTCCCGCTCTTGCTCTTGACGCTGGTACTTTGCCTCCCGCTCTTGCTCTTGACGCTGGTACTCCGCTTTCCGCTCCTGCTCTTGACGCTGGTACTCCGCCCGCCATTGCGCGAACTCCTCATCCGCCTGTTTCATACGCCGAGTATGCTCTTCGTCCGCTTCTTTCATGCGCTGGGTATGTTCAGCCATTCGTTGAGCGTGTTTCTCGTCCGCTTCTTTCATGCGCTGAACGTGTTCCACCATCCGCTGGGCGTGATCCTCGGACGCCTGCTGTATTCGCCGGATATGCTCCTCGTCCGCTTGTTTCATGCGCCGAGTGTGTTCCTCCGCGCTTTCCTGAATCAGGGCGTGAAGCTGTCGATACGTTAATAGTCTAGGTCTTGCCATTGGTTTTATCTCCTTATGTTAATATAGTACAAAAAAACGCCCCCGGCGTATACCGGAGGCGTTTTTCCCATAAAACGGTCTCTAGCGTCAGAACCAGACCCGGACGCCAAGCTCGAAACCTACGCCCCACTGAAGACCTACGAGGTTATGATCATTCTGATCCCAATAATCGCTATCATCATAGAAGGTAAATCCGACTCCAATGCTAGGCGCCGCGTCAATGAATACTTCAAGTTTGATTTTAGAAATCGGTATGACGACGTTAAGCCCCAGGGGAACCCGGACGCCGAGACCTAAAGACGTCCAACTCCATTTAACATTCTTGCTTCCATTCCACCATTCATCGCTGTAATTACCGAAACCCAGGTAACCGCCGACGCCGATAAAATAGCCGAACCCGTCACTTCCTGATATAGGGACAAAGAGTCCTTCTAAGAAGTAAAAATCGCCGGTTAGTCCAAGCCCGAAGTAGTGGTTTCTGAGTTCAAGACTGATCCCCCAGTAAATGGGAAGCACCGGAGCCTTGAGCGAAAAAGCAGGACCAAAACCAAACGCGCCGCTAAACGCGCCTTGTCCAACGAGACCGACACCCCAGCCGTCGGGGTGGTCCGCAAAAGCGGCGGTTCCCAACGTCAGACCGATGATGCAAACTGCGAACAGTTTCTTCATAAATAAATCCTCCAAATAAGATTTGCGAAATCCGATTTAACTTTTAAAATATCTAAAAGCGATATAAAGATCAAGAGGGATATAAAGAAAATCTTGTTTTTAAGCTTATTGCGGAAAAGGACGGTTTTGTTTACCTTCATATAAGGACTCCGCGTATCGGATTTAGGGACCTTACATACAGCAGGGTAATATAAATCAACTAAAAGTTGTAATTGCGCTTGCCTGTATGTCCAAAGTTTTGACTAGGTAAAGAGAAAAAATGAAAAAAGGCAACGGTCATTTAAAAGTACGCAGAATATATACGCTGTCGCGCTGGATAGGAATGACACTCCTCGTAAGCGCGGTTTCCTGCGCCGCGGTTCCCGAAAACGCCGGCGAGAAAATACCGATACAGTATCCGGTAGTGCTGGTTCATGGTATTTTATGCCATGATCGGGGCGATTCGATTGATTTTTGGGGCAGAATTCCTCAGACTCTGAGAAAACGGGGAGCCTTAGTATACTTTGGAAACACCGACGCTTGGGGAAGTTATAAAACAAACGCGCTCCTCTTAAAAGAAAGCATAGAAACGATACTGAAAGAAACGGGCGCGGCAAAAGTAAACATTATTGCTCATTCCAAAGGAGGCATCGATTCGCGGTATCTTATTTGGCGGTATGATTTCGGGGACAAGGTAGCGAGTCTTACTACCTTATCGACGCCTCATCGGGGCGCGGAAACCGCTGATTTGCTCGCTAAACAGAAGTTTCTCTACCTGAAACCGATACAGTATGCGATAGAAAAGTACGGCATTTTATACGGAGATATATATCCTGACTTATACGCGGTACTGGATGAGATGACCACGGCTCACATGAAAGAATTTAATGAAACCGTTATACCCGATGATCGGGTATATTATCAGAGCATCTATACGGTTATGCATAACCCCTTTGACGAAGCGTTATTCGGATATACTTATACATACCTTAAAAAGATAAGCGGTTTCAGCGACGGTATCGTGAGTGAAAAATCCGCGTCTTGGGGAGATAATCCCAGACGAATACCCGGCAGTATTTCTCACAGCGCTATAACCGATTGGAAACAGAAAAGCATTTCCGGTATTAACATACCGGATATATATGTGGATATTATCCGCCGATTAAGCCGTTTAGGATTTTAGCGGCTTTACCTGAAAAACCGCCGATCCGGGGGCTGTCCTTAATATCTGACGCTCGCCGGCGAGTGTAAACTTGCCAGCAAGTATAAATTTGCCGGCGAGTGTCAGACGCCGCGCGTCCCTGAGCCTCCTCAAGGCTTGAGTTTTATCTATAATGGTTCGGCGATGAGTTTGTTGGAGAACGTATCCAGCTTGATGCGGACTTTCCGCATAGGGTCTGTAACAAACAGCGCGACCTGACAGATTTCGATGAGGGTTCCCGATGCGATTTCACCGTATACTTCTACGACGGCTTTTTCGTCGGCATTGATGCGCCGCAGTAAATCCGATATTCGTTCTCCCAGTTTATGCTGTTCTTCCAGAAGCCCCTTGAGCAGTTCCTCCAATTTGCTCCGCTTTTCGGGATAGGTCTCAGGTTGCGCGATGAGATACTGAATCTTTTCTATTTTGGCGGTGAGAAGCTGAAAATGCTGATTGGCTTTTTCCTGCTCCTGCTGTACCGTAAAATCAATGCCGCAATGCAGTTTCGCGCCTCTTCCCGCGGCTTTTCCGATTTTCGCCGCCCGGATGCCGTGAACCGAGGTCATATCTCCGCTGATGATAAACCCCTTGTCTCCCAGATCGATCTTATCCATGGCGAAAACCGTGGAATTGATAATCGCCCGTTCAACCTGCACGGTTTTCCAGCAGGCGACATGACAGTTTTCGATAAATTTCGTCTTAATTCTTCCCCGGACTTTAGCAATCGCCTGTCCCCGCCCTATGATGCCGCCTGCTACGATGAGGTCCCCTCTTGTAATCACTTCGGTAACGTCTAAGGTCTGTTTAATCGTCACTGATCCTTCGGCGTATATCTTAAAGCCGTCTGATACGGGTCCTTCTATGACTACATCTCCGGGAAATGAGATGTGACCGGTTGCATACCCGACGCCGCTTTTGATAACGAGACATTTTTCAACATTCAAGACCTGCTTATTTTGTATGAACTGCCCGTTGATGGCGGCGGTAATGAATTTATCGTCGGTTTGGGTATTATTTCCGCCGGTTACTCCTTCGGGAACGATGGTTTGAAAGGGTATTGATTCGCCTCGGACATTTTTGCCCTCTTTGCCGGTTACTTTGAGCCGCTTGTAGGCTAAAGCCTGTCCTTTTTTAACGATGACAAAAGGAGAATAATCCCGATAATCGATCCGCCGCTTAGGATCGGCCGGCGGCGCGGACAAAATCAGGCGTCTGTTCAGCTCGAAATGCTCTGCGATTTCCGCGACCGGGTGGTCTCCCTTAGCGATGAGCGCGTTAGTAACCGATTCGCTCCCGGAACCGATTTCGGCAAGAGACGCCTTTATAACATCTTCCCGTATCCCATACACAACGTTTTGTTGAGCGAGAAATGTCCGTATCATCTCCATCGTGAGCGGCGTCCCAGCCCCAGCAGGAGGTATAAAATCAGCCCGAACTTCCATATCATTATTGCCGAAGGTGAGGATCACGTTAGCGCTATATGGATTGTCCCGCACCAGTGCAACTCGATTTCCTTGCTCCATTATATATAATCCTTACTATAAGCATAAGCTAAAGTATATCTAAATGCCATAATACGCCGACATTTAGATATGACCTTTTTCTTAGCCGCGGTATTCTTCATAATCGGCTGTTCCTCTTCCGGCGGAACCGCAGGATTTTCCTCCGAAATTGCAGAGTACCCGGATTTAGCCTATATCCGAGGCGGGACCTTTATCATGGGAAGCCCAGCCTCAGAAACCGGAAGATACGATAATGAACTCCAACATCAGGTAACGCTCCGTTCCTTTTACTTGGGAAAATATGAAGTGCGCCAAAGCGAGTATGCGGAAGTAATGGAAACGAATCCCCCGAACCCCAGCAGACGGAATATGCCGGCAGACCATGTAAGCTGGTATGATGCAATAACCTACTGTAACCGGCGGAGCGTCAAAGAGGGTCTGACTCCGGCTTATACGATAGAGGGAACCGAGGCGCGCTGGAACGCTCAGTCCGACGGGTATCGGCTCCCCACAGAGGCTGAATGGGAATACGCCTGCCGCGCAGGGACCGTAACAAGGTTCAGTACCGGAGACGACTCGCGCTCGCTTGAGGGCAACGCAAACGCGGCTGATTTGACCGCCAAAGAAACCTATCCCGCTTGGGAAATCGACGATTTCCGAGACGGCTATGCGGAAACCGCGCCGGCAGGGAGTTTCTCGCCGAATCCCTGGGGCTTGTACGATATGCACGGCAACCTTTGGGAATGGTGCTGGGACCGGTACGGCGATTATTCGGCGGACCCTCAAAGCGATCCATCAGGACCATCCGCCGGATCGAGCCGGGTAATCCGGGGCGGAGGCTGGAGTAATTTCAGCCGGAGCCTCCGTTCCGCATACCGGGGACACAGCGCTCCGACAACAAAGAGCGCTACCGTAGGCTTCCGCATCGCAAGAGACCTCCCTCATAGTTGACTTTGGTATCGATTTGGCATCCCTATTCGGGTATGGCTCTAAATTTACGGGTATACCGCTATGCAATGAAAAATTCGAGTTTGAGAAACACAGATCGGACAAACCAACTTACTTGGATGTATCTGACGCCGAGTTATTGGCGTATACGCAAAAGGAAGCTGAAAAGGCGGTAAAGAGCGGAAAATATGACGTTGCGCTGATTCTTCTTCCAACCGATGAATTTTTCCTGTATCAGTAGAGTTCTACCGTAAAGTATGCAGGCATATAACGCGCTCGGATATTCGATTGGAAATTATCGGGACGAATTCCCGCGGAACTAACCTTTCGCGCCCTTCCCCGGAGCTTTCGTACTGCGGAACTAAACCTTCGTACCGCGGAACCAAGTCTTCGTACCGCGGAACTAAAGTTTCGTACCGCGGAATTAAACGCTTGTTCCGCGGAACTAAGCCCTTGTTCCGCGGAACTCAACCGTGGTATAATGGAATCGCGTTTCGGTTCCGCGGAACCAGACGACACAACCCGTAAAGGAGGCTTTTATGCCGGACTACATTCCCAGAGGAGACGAGCAGTTTTTGCTGTGGGCGAAAAATCTTGTCGCTTATGTTCAGCCGAAATTGACCGCTTTCAACATTCCCGCGGCGGCTTTGCCGCCCATTCAGACCGAATTGACCAATTATGAAACGGCTTTTACCGCGGCAATCGACCCCAATCGCGGCAAAGTGGACGTTTTGAACAAAAACGAGTCCCGGGACGCCTTAAAAACAGATATTCGCGCCTGCGTCAAGGCTTATCTTGCCTACAATCCCGCCGTAACGGACGCGGACAAGGAACACATGGGGCTTCCATTGCACGACGCGACCCGCTCGTCTGCCCCTGTCCCCAAAACAATTCCCGAACTGGAGCTTGACAGCTCGGTAATACGGCAGATTTCCGTGCATTTTCGGGACGCGGGAAGCGACAAGCGCGGAAAACCCGCCCACGTCCACGGCGTAGAATTGCGGTGGGCATTGCTGGACAAGCCGCCCCAATCGGTAGAGGATTTAACAAAATCCGCCTTTGATACGGCAAGCCCTTACACCTTCAAATTCGATGAAACCCAGCGCGGCAGAGCTTTATACATCTGTCCGTGCTGGGAAAACAACAAAGGCGAGAAAGGTCCGTACGGCGAGATAGTAAAGGCAATCATTCCGTAAATAGCAGAATACCATCCGAAGCGGGATGGTATTAACCGCGGTTTCGTTGTTGGGAATTGCCGCCTGTCTTGTTGCTCCGGCGTTTATTGTCACATCAAACCGAGCGCGCCGGGTTTTCAGGATTAGCAAGGGATTCGTAAGCCATTTTTGCCGCGGCTTGTTCCGCGCTTTTTTTGTTTCGTCCGGTTCCCGGTCCGAAGGCTTGTCCGTTTACCTCTACTTCGACCCAAAAGAACCGGTCATGTTCGGGACCGGAACGCTTTAAGAGATGGTATATCGGATAAGTCTTATTCAAACGCTGACTAAGTTCTTGAAGCAGAGACTTATAATCCTGATAATGGCGGTTATCCAAGACTCTGGTTATTTCAGGCAGGATAAAACGGCTTACAAAGCCGTAGACCGCCTTATAGCCGGAATCGAGATAGAACGCGCCGATCAAGGCTTCCAAGGCGTCCGCTAGAATTGCTTTTTTTGTTCGTCCGCCGGAAAGGTCTTCTCCCCGTCCGAGCAGGAGCAGAGTATCGATCTGCAATTCCCGGGCCACTCCCGACAGGATATCCTCGGAGACCACCACGGATTTAATTTTCGCCAATTCGCCTTCGTTTTTATCAGAAAGCTTTTCGTAGAGCAGGGTTGCGGTAATGGCTCCTAAAATGGCGTCTCCTAAAAATTCAAGGCGTTCATTATTAGACTTATAGCCGGATTCATTAGAGATCGACCGGTGCATTAATGAAAGATTCAAGAGACTCAAATTTTTGAATTTGATCATCAGTCGTTTCTGGAATGCGATAAGAATTTTTTTCCGCGCTCCGTCCACTTCCGGCATAATTTGAACCATAGTTTTCATAGAAAATCGAAGAGACGCCGAAGTTTTTATGGCACCCACACAGGGACCGCAAAATGCCTATTGGCGGTCCGCTGAGAGACTATTTCTGCTGGGATTTGATAAATTCGTATGCATCCCTAACGGTCTCAAATTCATTGGCTTTTTCATCAGGGATTTGAATACCCATTTCCTCTTCAATAGCATAGACCAACTCGTATGTATCGAGGCTGTCCGCTCCAAGGTCCTGACGAAAAGAAGCGTCTAGGGTTATCTTCTCTTCATCGACCTCCAATTTATCGGCGATAAGGGTCTTCATTTTTTCAAACAAAGCATCCATAACAAAATTCCTCCATAAACTCTAAATCTTTGACTCCGGAAGGATCACCTGTTTACCCCGATAGTATCCGCATTTGGGACACACCCGATGAAGCAACACCAAGTTTCCGCAGGTATTACACTCGATTAGGTTGGGGGCGGTGAGCTTCATATTAACCGACTGGCGGCGATGAGTTCTCGCCTTAGACGTTTTAGCTCTGGGTACAGCCATTGAAATGCTCCTCTGTCATAAACATTTATTAAATGTAACAAAAAGGTTAGCTTATGTCAATATAGCTTTTATAGCTCCGGCCCTTTTTAAAAAGGACTGGAGCGATCCGGCGGAAATTAGCCCGCCGCTCATAACCGCTCAGCCTTTTACCACGGCAAGGGGGGATAATTTCACGAGGGGGCGAACCAGATCGCGCTCCGCCTCAATAACCGCATCGATGTTTTTGTACGCAAGGGGGGCTTCGCTCAGGTCGTACAGCTTTTTTCCGTCAGGAGTTCGGGACCGGGAATAGCCGAAGCGGTCGAAAACAACGCCCTGCATCGCCGCGTTACATTCCTCAAGGCTAAGCGTCTGATTCGCCTTCGTTCTGCCCAGCCTCCGCCCCGCGCCGTGCGAGCAGGACATAAAAGACGCGGAATTCCCAAGCCCCTCAACAATATACGAGGAAGTTCCCATACTGCCCGGAATAATGCCCGCCTCCTTTTCCCTCGCGCTGGTCGCGCCTTTGCGGTGTATCCAATACCGGTTCCCGTTATGCTCTTCCAAAGCCGCGTAATTATGGTGAATGTTCACTTCCAAAAGATACGCGATAGACGGGAAAAATTCCGCGAGAATTGCTTTGATATGCGCCATCATAAGGCGGCGGTTTTCAAGCGCGTACGCGAGCGCGTGGTTCATATCGCGGATATAGTCCGCGCCCAGCTCGCAATCCGCGGGCAGATACGCGAGTTCCGCGTCAGGCAGTTCCGCGCCCATCGTTTCGTTCAGTTTTTTCGCGGCCTTATGGTAATGAGACGCAATCCGCTGTCCCATATTGCGCGAACCCGAATGGAGCATAACCCATACATCGTTGTTTTCGGCTTTTTGTATTTCGATAAAATGATTGCCGCCGCCTAAAGTGCCGAGGTTATGCTCGTCCAGCGTATGCCCCTTTTCCGTAAACCATTCAGGCGGATTTTCAACCGCGCCGCGCCACGCGTCAAAACCTTCCCACGCGATTTTTTCTTTGCGGGGCTTTCCCTCGCCTACCGGAATCCGCGCTTTTACCGCGTTTACTATTTCGCGCAGGTGCGCCATACCGGTAAACTGTTCCGCGTTCAGGCTGGTTTTTATCGCGCCCATTCCGCACCCAATATCAACGCCCACCGCGTTGGGGATAACCGCCCCTTCGCACGCGATAACGCCGCCAATCGGCATACCGTAGCCCGCGTGGGCGTCCGGCATAAGGCTCACATGGTCTTTTACAACCGGATGGTTGGCGAGATTCCGCGCTTGTTCCAGCGTTATCTCGTCCGCGTCCGCGCACCATGATCGTATCGGAATACGGTTTTCGTTATTTTCCCACTGTATCATTATTTTGGGTCGATTATACTCAAAAAACCGAAGATTTTTCAATAGGTTATCTACATTAAAAAACGCTGGACCGATTCGGCGGGTTTGAGGCGGTTGCTATCTTTTCTATTTTTGTATACGATGGCGTATGGACTCCACCGTAAAACCATCGATAGATTTGCTGATAGGCAACATCAAGAAACTCATTTCCGTAGACACGAAAAAGCTGGAATACATTATCGCCGCCCAGATCGCCGGAGGTCACGTTATCCTAGCGGATTCCCACGGCGTCGGGAAAACGTCCCTCGCCAGGGCCTTGGCGCAATCCATCCGGTGG
>JAIRPH010000226.1 GCA_031257135.1 Spirochaetaceae bacterium | reverse complement strand
ATTGAACCTAAGAAACGGCTTACTAAAGAGATATTTGATCTCTTCTCCAGAGAACTAGGGTTCAAAAAAGAAGAGATGTACCTGAATATCTTGGAATTAGAGACGTGGGGAACCAACGGCGAGCTGAAGTAATCAGATAAACTATTCCGCCGCTGGCGATTACCGGAAGGATGCTGAAACGGCTTCATCCTTTTCAGAGCGCCGGCGCATACCGATGAGGAAATATATGAATAACGAAAAGCGCGTATTAATTACCGGCGCAAGCCGCGGGATAGGCAAAGCCATTGCATTGGCGGTTTCGGAGGCGGGCTATACGGTAATTGCCCACTATAACCGCAGTGAAGAAGCGGCTCGCTCGTTAGCGGAAACCCTTCGCGCCAAGGGAAGAACCATAGAGCTGTTGCAATTCGACGTGTCCAACCGAGAAGAGTGCCGGGAAAAGCTGGAAGCCTATACCGAAACTAACGGCTCCTTGTGGGGGATTATCTGCAACGCCGGCGTTACCGCGGATAACGCGTTTCCCGCGCTCTCTGACGAGAATTGGGATTCGGTAATCAATACCAACTTAGGGGGCTTCTACAACGTCCTGCATCCGCTGATCCTGCCGCTGTGCCGTAAGAAGCGGGGACGGATTATCGCGCTGACGTCGGTATCAGGACTTATCGGCAACCGAGGGCAGGTAAACTACAGCGCGTCCAAAGCCGGAATTATCGGCGCGGCGAAAGCCCTCGCGCTGGAACTGGCAAGCCGCTCGATTACGGTAAACTGCATCGCTCCCGGCATTATCGAAACCGATATGATCCGCAATGCCCCTCTGGACGCGATGCTCCCCGCTATACCCATGGGACGCGTCGGCAAGCCGGAAGAAGTAGCGGCTCTGGCGGTATTTCTTCTCTCCGAAGAGGCTTCGTATATCACCAGACAAGTCATCTCCGTCAACGGCGGCTTGATGTAAGGAACAACTCTGATGGAATCAATCAAATTATTAGGCGTCGGACTTATTTTGGGGATAGCAAATGTAATACCCGGGGTTTCCGGCGGAACAATAGCGGTGGTTTTCAACGTATATGACCGGCTGATTGCGGTTATTACCCCGAATATAAAAAAAATTATTGAAGCCCGGAAGTTTTGGCTTCCGCTGGGCATAGGCGTCGGCGGCGGAATCCTCCTTTTTAGTAAGATAATTACCTTTTTGTTCAGCAATTATCCGATTCCGACGAATTGGTTTTTTATCGGCATTATCTTAGGCAGTATGCCTATGCTCTACCGCCGCGTGCAAAACTCAAACGGCGGGACTTCGCTTTCAGGAATAGTCTGCGGGATTTTCGCTTTGGCGGTTATGGTTGCGATGAGTGTTCTCAAACCCCAAGAAGAAACAGCCCTCTATACCGATCTTACGCCCCTCGTCTGCGGACTGCTTTTTACCGCCGGCGCGCTTGCGGCGATAGCTATGATTATCCCCGGCATTTCGGGGTCTTTTCTGCTCCTCGCTACCGGTATGTATCGGACCATTATTCAAGCCGTATCGGATTTGAGGATAGCTCTCCTGATGCCAACCGCTTTAGGCATAGCAACCGGATTATTAGCCGGAGCCGCCTTAGTACGCTTCTTGATGGCAAAAGTCCCAAAGCAGACCTACGGCGCAATTTTAGGTCTTGTAGGAGGGTCTGTTATCATCTTGTTTCCCGGCGGTTTAGGAACCGGTTTTACGCTGATCGCTTCGATCCTGAGCGTCTTCGCAGGGGGCGCGCTTTCTTTCATCGCCTCCGAGCGGCGAGGGACATAACGCGATGCAACGGGTAAACAATACAACGGCGCAGACCTTTATTTGTTTTGGTCTTACCTATTCGGCGTATTTTTTGTGTTTCCTGTTGGGTAGAGAAGTCTATTACTTTTGGGGAAGCAGTGATTTTTGGGGGCGGATAGCGCGGCTTCCTCGGCAGAAATGGTTTTGGTTCAATTTTCTGCCTTCGATCTTTTTTTTCGGCATAGGCTTGGCGATCAATGCCGCTGTCCGCAAGAGAAACGCGGGCATCCGGGATATACTGCTTCCGGCGTTTATCCTGATAGCGTTAGATCAGGCGATACAGTCTTTTATGGCGGCTCATCATGAGTCAATACGGCTGACCGTGGTTGAAAACTGGCTTACTATTATTCCGTTATCCACGCAGTTTAAAGACGGCAGGTATATATCCGCCGGGCGGATGCCGTTACCGATACATCTTGCCGTCAACTTCTTGTCCGCGCTGATTGTATATGCGCTGTTCAGATTTCTGTATTTTTTTGAACAAAACAGAAAGCGTCTTGATATAACTCTTTTATTTTATGGGGCGGGATATATCTGTTCTTGTCTTAATCTGCTATTTCGTAAAGGCGGTTACGATTATATATCGCTTTATCCTTTTGTTGTTTTAGATTTGAAAGACATCTATATTGATATTAGCATTTGTACTTTAACGCAATCGATACTGCAAAACTACGGGGTTTTAAAGAAAGTTCATCTAAAAGACCTGAAAAAGTACGGCAGGCGCGAGTATCAGACCATAAAACGCCTGCTGTCGGCGTTTGACGGCGGAAGATAAAAAGAAGATTATCTGCCGAAAAAGCCTCTGCCGAATTTGTGCCATTTGCCGTTATTTCGTTTGCCCCCTTCATCGAGGGTTTTAAAGACGAACGTCCCGAACCCGTTGACGTCCGCTCCGGCCGGGGCGGAAAAGCCCATGACCTGAAAGGGTTCATTTTGAGAGCCGGCGAGAACGCTCTGAACAAAAGCCCGAAACGATGCTACAACGGAAGGTCCTAATATATCCGGCGGTTCATCTTTGCCGTTTCCGCCTTCAAGCTCTGAAAGCGCGAAGGCTAATGTTCCTGACTGTCTTAGTTTAAAGACCGCGGACAGCTCCTTAACGAGAAAGAACCAGCCTTTGATATGGTCGTTTATCATCAGTTCAATTTCTGAAGAGGTAAGGTCTGCCGGAGGTTTGCGTAATGCCGGCGGGGCGCATACCAAGATAGCCTCATGGATTTGCTCCAGCCGGTTTTCCGCGGCGAGGATCAAGGTCCGAGCCGAAACAGGGCTTCCCGGATTCCATGAGAGGGGAATAAGCGAATCTCCCGCGGGAAGGGTCTTCTCTCCGGCAGGATCGGTAAAACGGTTAGGAATAAACGTAGCGACAAACTGCTCAACCCGTTTTGCCGCTTCCGTAGCAATCGCGACGGACAAGGACGATTCATTTCCTGCTAGTAAAATACCTCTGGTCATATTTTTAGTGTATACATCCAAGCCCGTTAATGCGGTTAGGGGTTATCCCACACGCTATGCGGGTACGACTATAGTATAGCTTAGAGCTTAACGGCGGTCAAGGCTGATTGACGCAGTCGCCGCGAAAATCAGCCGGCTCTCCCTACTTCGCCCGTGAAGCCGCCCGGCGTTTGTTCAGCTCTTGAAGAAAAAGCTCCTCGTCCAAAGGCAAATCGACCGTGCTATCCAGCCAAGAGGATAGATGCATCCCATTGGAAAGGGTTAATCCCAAAATTCCTTCCTTGCCCTCGGCGATCAGAGGTTCGCCGTAGAGAATATGTCTGGTAAAGGCTTTCAAAACGCCGATATGCTGTTCGTTTTTACCGTCAGTTTCCACGACGCTTTCCGTACATTCCGGCTTGTCAAAGCCCCCCGGCGCGGTCTTGCAAAACTTCCGCTCATTTTCCGCTAATAAGAACCGGGTCAAGGTATTGTTTTCGCAGACCAGTTTCCCCATTTCCAGCGTGATTTCAAAGCGGTTCGTCCCCGGAGCGTCTGCGGTGGAAGTAATGAAGGTTCCGGTAGCTCCGTTGGGATACTCAAGATAGGCGGTTACATCATCTTCCACTTCGATGTTGTGCCATTTCCCATTATGACAGAAAGCCCGAATCTTGCTGGGCATTCCGCAAATCCACTGCAACAGGTCAAGCTGATGTGGGCATTGATTGAGCAATACTCCGCCTCCTTCTCCTGCCCAGGTCGCCCGCCAATTCCCTGAGTTGTAGTAGCTCTGGGTACGATACCAATCCGTAATGATCCAGCTTACCCGTTTAAGCGCGCCCATACTGCCGCCGGTTACTATATCGTGCATTGCCCGGTAGAGGCAGTTCGTCCGCTGATTGAACATCAGGGCGAAAACTTTTCCGCTTTTTTCCGCCTTATCGTTCATTTCCCGGACTTGTTTGGTATAGACTCCGGCGGGTTTCTCACAGAGAACGTGAAGCCCTGCGGATAAGGCTTCCATCGTGAGCGCGGGATGCTGATAATGAGGCGTCGCTATCAGGACCGCATCGCAAATGTTACTATGAATCAGCTCTCGGCTGTCCGAGAAAATCTTGACTCCAGAGGGCAGATTGTGTTCCGCCCAATTTTTCCGCTCTGGGATGGCGTCAGCCGCCGCCGCAAGCTCCAACTGCGGAACCTTGCCCGCGCTGATATTCATCGAGTGAGAGGACCCCATATTCCCGATGCCGATTATACCAATTTTTACTGTATTCATAACTATATAATAGTAAAATATCAAGAGATAATCTACACGCCATAACCCGCTTAAGTTACGTCGCTCCAATTGCATAGACAGTATGATAACTTCCCGAACGCTGTCTTCCTTAAAGTCAGGATTCGCGAGTACCGAAGCAACGTCAAAAGAACCGAACAGCTTTTCTGTTATTTTATTCATGTATTAGTTTCCTGATAGCGCTATCGTTCAAGGCTTGTAATACTTCGGCTAATGAACTATAGCGGAAGTTGATTCCCGAACGATCAGCTTGTGAGGAATGATAATTTCTGAATTAATGCCGTTTCCGCCGCTCATCAGTCTGCGGAGATTAATGACCGACTGTTCGGCGATTTCATCCATAGGCTGATGAATGGTTGTCAGCCGGGGGATGAAGTAATTCGCTATTTCCACATCGTCAACGCTGATGACCGAAACCTCTTCTGGAACCCGGATTCCCTCGTCTTGCAATACCCTGATTGCGCCTATCGCAAGATCGTCGCTGGCGGCAAACAGTGCGGTGAAATCGCGCCTTCGAAGCAACATTTCCCTCATTCCATACATACCCGCTTCGCAGGTATAGCGTCCTACAGAAAATATCCGGTTTTCGTCCCGTTCAATGCCCGCTCCGGCGAGGGCTTCATAATAACCTTCCATTCGTTCTCTGCCGTAAGAAAAAGCGTTTCCGTAAAGCAGATTTATGTTTCGGTGTCCGAGAGAGATAAGATGATTAACCGCTTCCGCGGCGGCTCGGCGGTCGTCTATCTTGATAGTCGGAAAGGGGTCGTCATTGCAGATAGTCGATACAGCCTGTATGTTGCGCTTGGTGATATAATCGGTAAATGCCGGCAGACTTAGCTCATTATGAAGGATGATGCCGTCAAGTTTTTCGGATTTCAGATGTTCCAAGCTTTCTTTTTGGCTGGCGATATCGAATTTTACGAAAAAAAACAACGCTCGGTACCCGAAAGAGTTTAAATACCGTTCTATGCTCGAAAAAAACTGACGCCGGTACATATTGTATGTATCGGAAATGAGTATGCCTATCGTAATAGCCTTTCTGGTTTCCGCGTTTTGAACGGGTTTTTCCGGCAGAATATAGCTGTTTTGCTCCAGCAGTTTGAGGATTTGCGTTCTTTTTTCCGGGTTGATGTACTCTTTGCTATGGAGTACCCGCGATACGGTAGATGCGGACACGCCTGCCTGTTCTGCAATATCCTTTAATGTCGCCATAATATTACATTATGTCAATTATTCGCGGTATATGCAAGTATCCACATTAAAACAACCCCTTAAACCGCCGTTCTATGACGCTGATGAGCTTATATTCGATAGAATCTACCAACGCCGCCCGGCTTGCGTCGATAATATCTTCTGAAACGCCTATGGTACTCCACGTATGTACGCCGTCGGTTGACTCGATGAGTACCCTGACCTTAGCGGCCGTCGCGTCTTTGCCGTCGATAACCCGGACTTTGTAGTCCGACAGGCGGACTTTATCAAGGTCGAAGTTGTAGAAAAACGGATTCAGAGCTTTCCGCAAGGCTCGGTCAAGCGCGTTTACGGGACCTTGCCCCTCGGCGGCGGCAATTTCCTGCTGACCGTCCACCCAAACCTTAGCCCAAGCGTAACAGCAGGAAATCCCGTCCCCTCCGGGATGCTCGCTTACTACCCGGTACGCGTCGATCTTGAAGAGGGGCTTATACTTCCCCAGCTCCCGGCGCACCAAAAGCTCAAAGCTCCCGTCCGCGCCCTCAAACTGCCAGCCTTCGGCTTCAAGGGTTTTAAGCTGAGTCGCCAATGCCTCGGTTACCGGATGATCTTTCGTAATCGAAGGATCGATTTTCCGGGCGCGCTCGGCAATGGCGGCGCGTCCTCCGATTTCGCTCATTAAAAAATGCCGGTCGTTTCCCACAAGACGAGGATCAATGTGTTCAAAAGAATGACGCATCTTGAGAATACCGTCGGCGTGCATCCCGGCTTTATGGGAAAACGCGTGCGCGCCGATATAAGGCATATTGTCCGAAGCAAGAACATTGGCGATTTCCGCTACCTTGCGGCTCGCCTCGGTGAGCCGCTCCAAATTGCCCGGCGGAAGGCATCGGAGATTCAGCTTGAGTTCGAGACTCGGGATAATCGACGCTAACGCCGCATTGCCGCACCGCTCGCCGAAACCCAAAAGAGTCCCCTGCAAATGCCGGCACCCGGCGCGGACCGCGGCGATGGAACACGCGCTCGCCATATCCGCATCGTTATGCGCGTGAATCCCGACCCAGCCGAAGGGCAGAGCCGCCTTAACCCCTTCGGCAATGGTATCCGGGAAGTTGCCGCCATTGGTATCGCACAGAACGATCCGATCCGCCCCGGCTTCAAAGGCGGCTTCCAGCGTTTTGAGCGCGTATTCGGGATTGGCGGTCCAGCCGTCGAAGTAATGCTCCGCATCGTATATGACCAGCCGCCCCCGATCCTTGAGAAACGCCACCGTCTCGGCTATCATGGCGAGATTCTCTTCCAGAGAAACCCCAAGCACCTCCGTCACATGAAGGTCCCAGCTTTTCCCGAAGATAACCGCGCCTTCAGTAGACGCGTCCAGCAGAGTTTTTAAGAACGGGTCTTCCCCCGGGGTAATCCCTTTCTTTCTGGTAGAGCCGAACGCGCAAAGCCGGGCGCGCTTCAGGCTGAGACTCCCGGCAAGCCGGAAAAATTCCATATCTTTAGGGTTGCTCCCCGGATTTCCCGCCTCAATCCAGCTTATGCCCAACTCATCCAAAGCCCGGACCGCCGCAAGTTTGTCCTGAACCGAGAAGCTGATCCCTTCTCCCTGCGCGCCGTCGCGGAGCGTCGTATCGAGGATTTCGATGTCAATCCGTTCATCAGTCACTCTTCGCATACCTCCCCGATACGGTAGCATAGACGCTCAAAACGTTCAATAATAGGACTTGACATTGTTTGTTTCTTTTGATATTCTGGTTCTATCTACAATAAGGAAGGAGAGCCTTATGAAAAAATTAGCGGTACTAGACAGCAACGCCTGTATGAACTGTCTTACCTGCGAGCTTGCTTGCGCGGGAGCTTTTTACAAAAAAGAGAATCCCTGCGAAAAAGATGTAGCCTGTCTGCACGTGTCTCAAAAAGACGGAAAACTGAAGATTTATACCTGCGCTCAATGCGGCAAATGCGCGAAAACCTGCGAAGCCGGTGCCATTACCCAAAATAAAGCGGGGGTATATACAATAGCCAAAGACAAATGTCAGAAATGCGGCAAATGCGTAGAAGCCTGCCCCTTTCATGTTATGGTCCTGTTGCAAAAGGATGCCCTTCCCAGTAAGTGTATTTCCTGCGGCATCTGCGTAAAAGCGTGTCCTCAAAGCGTTCTCGCCATTAAAACCGACCAAGCGTCATAAGCCGCGGGTTTACCGGGGGAGGTCCACGCTATACTGTGAAAAAGGCATTAATATTAATGGGGTCTCCCCGCCGTAATGGCGTTACCGCCGCGTTGACGGAGTGTTTCATCGACCTCTGGCAGAGTCCAGAACATGAAGTTACGTTAATCGAAGCGTATCGCAAGACGATCAATCCGTGCATCCACTGCGGGTACTGCAAGCGAATTCAAGGGTGCCGGTATGACGACGATTTTACGCTTATAGATCGGGCTTTGAGAGAAGCGAATCTGCTGGTAGTGGCATCGCCGGTGTATGGGCTAGGCTTTCCCGCGCCGCTGAAAGCGGTTTTCGACCGTACTCAGCGGTATTTTGAAGCGAAATTTTCTTTGGGCGTTAAAAACCCTATTGAAAACTATAAACCCGCGCTGTTACTCGCCGCATACGGCTCAACCGATTCCCGGGGAGTAGCTATCATGCAGGAACACCTAAGACTTGCCTTTCGGCTGATGAACGCCAGCTTAGAACATACCATTGCCGTCCCTAATACAGACCGTATTCCCGTAAACAAAGAGACCCTCCGATCTGAGATGACGCAAATATTAAAAAAATTGGAGGCGATCTACAAAGTATGATGGAAGGTCAAACGAACCCATAATTGATCTATTGGAAAGCCATATTGAAGGCTTTCCAAATCAGGAGTAAGTTTTCCATCTTTAGGCTTTTTATTTGACGTTTCACTGTTCCTGTGTATTTTCAAAATACCCTGATAATCGTCATCCCCCTATATCTTAATATCCGCATTATCTTTGAAATATGGGATAAATGCCGTATTTATGGCAACCGTGGAGAAAGGCGGATTGGTGCAAATGATATGGCGTACAGCTTGTATGCGACGTTTTTTGTAGCTCCGCCCCGTAGGTGCGATCAGATACAATCTGGTTATACGCAATGGCGGCGTACTCCATTATTTCTTTTTTATCAGCAATGCCTTCATATATTCCGAATTATTCAAAAAAGTATATACGTTTATTTTTTCTTCTTCAGTACATCCTAGCAATATTTTTATTTCAGAATCTTTTTTCAATAAATCTATTGTACAAACTATAGCATCTACTTTTTTATTATTTTCAGAGCCTATAAAAACATCAATGCCTCCGCCGTCCATTGATTTTGTGTTTTTTATATATCCATAATCAATTTCATACCTTATAGAGGCGTATTTTGGATGTCTTGTTCCCTTGTGTCTATCTAGTATTATTTCATTGTCTTGTACAATTTTTTCCAGATATTCCCAAAAGACAGTATCGTATTCCATATTTCTATCTGATATTTGTAGTTTATTCTATCTCGCGAAGGTTGTCAACAGGAAAATTTTAGCCCTCGTTGCATATACTTTCTTTTAAGATTATACTTAGATTATAACTTTAAAAAATTAAAGATGGAGGGATTTTAAAAGAATGAAGATAGATTTTCACGTGCATATAACGCCGCCTGAGATCAGCGGGAATGTTTCCCGGTACGCCGAGGATGAGCCGTATTTCGCTCTGCTTGCGGAGAATCCGAAAAACA
>JAIRPH010000182.1 GCA_031257135.1 Spirochaetaceae bacterium | reverse complement strand
AGCTCTCTGCTGGACAACATGATAGAATCTGAGCATGACCCGTGGAAACGGAAACTTATGCGCGCCAAAAAAACAGCCGCGCTATCCATACAAACCGGCGAGAACTCCCGCGTAATAACGCTGAAACTGCTGTCCTATTTCGACAGCCATGTCCGCAGTATCGCTGAAGAGGCTTTGTGCAGTTCCTATCCGTAAAGCCATTGTGCAGTACAACTACCGTCAACGCAAACGCTGATATATATTTCATATTCTCTGAGCCTTGCAATATAAATCCTCGCAAAAAGAGGGGAAATCCTCTCTTTGAAATAAGTACGGGTAGCTCAAAGAGGGGAAATCCTCACAAAAAGAGAGGAAATCCTCTCTTTGAAATAGGTGCGGGTAGCTCAAAGAGAGAAAATCCTCGCAAAAAGAGAGGAAATCCCCTCTTTGAAATAGGTGCGGGTACTTCAAAGAGAGAAAATCCCTGTAAGGTCAGAGATACCCCCTCAGCCGTGAAAGAATCAGTACCGCCGCCAGATGAGCGAGTTCTCCCAGCTCGACGGCCGCGCCTAACGCGTCGCCGGTGTAGCCTCCCAGATGATTCCGGTACATCCGGGCGATGCCCGCGGCAACCAATACGCAGAGAAAGGGCGGAATCAGGTAAAACAGGACATACAACAAAATCCCCTCGCCGGAGGAAACCGGAAGTCCGTAGAAAATGCCGCTGAAAACAGCCCATAGGCAGAGACCGACAACCGTTCCTCCGGCGGCTCGCAGAGGCGAAGCGTCTTTCAGGAGCGCGCCTAAGCCGTCGGGCTTGGCAGGAACGGTCATGCAGGGAATGAGGATCGCGGCGAATCGGCCGTTTATCGAACAATTCAGAACAGCCCCCGGAAAAACAGCCCCCGGAATCAGCAGTTCCCAGAACAGCCCCGCTTTCAGGCTCAGAACCGCAAATGCCGCAAACAGCCCGTAAACGCCGACCCGGGAATCTTTCAAAACAGCAAACCGTTTCTCCCGATTAAAATCCCCTAAAAAGGCATCCGCGGTATCCGCCAGCCCGTCCAGATGAAACAGATTGAAGCTCAAATACTGAACAATCAGCATGATAAGAACCGGCACAACTCCTTCTTTCATTACCGCCCCGGAAATCCAATAGGTCAGCCCGGCAATCGCGGCGGGAAAAACGCCCACAATCGGAAGATACGCATCAGCCCGGGAAAGATCGAAGGTTCCATGTACCTTAAAAGGAATCCGGCACACGAGACTTAGGGTCGAAAAAAATTTATTGAACATCGCAGTACCTATAAAACTTCAAGCCCAAATCAGATGCGGTCTGCAAAAGATATTCCAAACGCCGGGGCTTGATGCCCCAATCCGGCTCGTCCGCAATCGTATGAGTAGTCAAGGGCAGGATGCGCCCGTCTCCGATAAACTTGAGGGTTCTGAACATCATGGCAACCGCGGCTTCAAAATCCTCATCCCGCTTGAAGAGGAGATTATCAAGAGCCTTTGAAGAAACATAGCCGTTCCGAAAGGACTCAATGTCATAAACCCTGAAGGTAACGCCGTAGCCTCGGAGCGTCGTGAAAGAGCGCAGGAGTTCCTCGTGCATCCACGGCTCGGATAAGCCGTAGGGATACGCGAAAGACCTCAGCGGAACCCCTGCGGCGCGGAATTCCTCTACTGCGGAAAGGGTCTCTTCGTCAAAGACTTCCCGGGAGACCTTCGGAAGATTCAGATGGTTCAGCGTGTGATAACCCACATCATGCCCCCGGCTCAGGGCAAGGACGCAGAAGGAACACAGCCTGCCTTGTACGAAAAACGTAGCCTTCGCGCCGAAGCGGTCAAACAGATCAAGATAAGCCTCCCAAACTTCCTGATAGTTGTCGTCAAAGGCAAGGAGAATCCCCGCGGAATCCTCTTGAAGGGTCCACAAAAGCCAATCGTAGCGGATAGACCCGGTCCCGCGCTCGGTCACTGAGAAAGGAACCTCAAACCGGGCGTCTCCGGCTTGCCGGGCCCGGGACAAATCATAGACCGCCTCATAACCGGGCATATCGGCTTTCACCGTAATAACCCCGTTCTCGTCAAGGGCGAAATACTTCCCGATTTCGGGACCGTTCTTCTTAACTCTAGCGGCCGCGTGATCCAAGCCCGTCTCCGGCTGAACGTCCCTTACCGCTCCCCGCGGAGTAGCGCAGGACGCGAACAAGCTAATCAGCAGAATGTATCCTAGTTTCTTCATATTGTATTGTATTGTAATGTAGGATATACTCATTAGTGAAGCCTTTATATAATTAAGAGAGAAGCCATGAACTTGGAACCCCTATTCAAATCGCTGAAACAAGGACAAAACCGGTTAGCCGGACAGAACAGACGAGAAAAAGACGCGGCTCTGCGGTCGGTCATAGCCGCGCTCGACGCGGGGCGACGGGATATTCTCGCCGCAAACGAGAAAGATGTGTCCGAAGCCCGGCGGAAAGGCATGAAAGAAGCCCTCATCGACCGGCTGTCCCTCAATGACTCACGGATAAACGCAACGCTGGAGGGAATTGAAGCCCTCATCAGACAGAGCGATCCCGTCAACAACGTAAAATCCTATTGGACCCTTCCAAACGGTCTCTTCATAGAGGAAATAACCGTCCCCCTCGGGGTCGCCGCGGTCATTTACGAATCCCGCCCCAACGTTACCGTAGACGTCTTCAGCCTCGCGTACAAAGCCGGATGCGGCGTTCTGCTCAGAGGCTCATCTTCCGCGCTGGAATCGAACCGCGTTCTGGTAAGGGCGATTAAACAAGGCTTGGAAACCGGCGGCGGCGTCCCCAATGCCGTAGCCCTCGCCGATTCAGGACGCCGGGAGGAGATTCAGGAAATCCTTTTGGCCCGGGGCTGGATCGACGCGGTCATCCCCCGAGGGGGCAAAGACCTTATCCGGCAGGTCGTGGAAAACGCCCGGGTTCCGGTAATCGAAACCGGCGCGGGAAACTGCCATATCTACGCGGACGCCTCCGCGGACATCGGCAAAGCCCTTGATATAATCGAAAACGCCAAAGTCCAGAAGCCCGGAGCCTGCAACGCCGTAGAAACCCTGTTGATTCATTACGGCATTGTTTCGGAGATCATGCCCCTCTTGGCGGAGCGGTTCGCAGGGCGCGTGGAGCTTCGCTGTGACCCCCGGTCTAAGCAGGCAATCGCCGCGCCTCCTGCCGAGCTTATCCTAAAGGACGCGGAGGAAAGCGATTGGGAAACGGAATTTCTCGATTACATCTTAGCCGTCAAAACGGTGAATTCCCTTGAAGAAGCAATCGGGCATATCCGGCGGTATGGAACCGGTCATTCTGAAGCGATTCTCACCGGGGATATTGGGTCAGCGGAAACCTTCGGGCGGATGGTCGACGCGGCTTGCGTCTATACCAACGCGTCTACTCGGTTTACCGACGGCGGCGAGTTCGGTTTCGGCGCGGAACTGGGCATCAGCACGCAGAAGTTTCACGCCCGGGGACCCATGGGAGTCAACGCGCTGACCTCGATAAAATACCGGATAACCGGTCAGGGACAGATTAGACCCTAGAGGAGGATTGTGTGATACCTGAACTGCTCTCGAAATCCCGGAAGATCGTCATAAAAATCGGTTCCAATACCTTAGCCGATTCGGAAGGAAAGATTAACGCCGGCTTTCTTGAGGAATTCGCGGATCAGACCGCGGGGCTTATCAAATCCGGGAAACAGATCGTCATCGTATCTTCGGGGGCGCGGATTGCAGGGCTTTCCGCGTTGGGAAAATGGGCTAGAAAACAGGACATTCATTATAAGCAGGCGCTCTGCGCGGTAGGACAGGTAGAACTCATGGGCGCGTGGCTGAGGGCTTTCGCGCCTCAGGGACTGCACATCGGGCAAATCCTGCTCACCCGGGACGATTTCGGCGATCCCATCCGCACCTTGAATATGCGGAATACCCTGTTTACCCTCGTTGACGAGGGAATCGTACCGATTATCAACGAAAACGATACCGTCGGCGTCGAGGAAATCAAAATCGGCGATAACGATACCTTAGCCGCTCAGTCCGCGGTGCTGTGGAGCGCGGATCTGCTCATCCTCTTCAGCGACATCGACGGACTGTACCGCAAAAATCCCAAAGATCACCCGGACGCGGAACTGATCCGGGAAGTATGGGACGTCGAAGGAATACGGAAAACCATCGACGCCGGCGGCGCGAATCCCTTCGGCGCCGGCGGAATCGCCACCAAACTCGACGCGGCGGAGCGCGCGGTCTCCTACGGCATCCCCATGATCCTCGCGCACGGCGGACGCCCTCGGATACTGGAAGCCCTCGCCGCAGGAACCCGGCAGGGAACCGCGTTCCTAGCCGGCAAAAACCGGTGACCTTTCACGAACAGATAGCCCTTTACAGCGCAAAAGAACAGACCAAGCTCATATCCGCGCTGAAATGGGCGGAAAAAGACCTTCCCCGGGCTTTTGAGACCGCGAATATTCTCATTGAGCTTAACGCGGACGCGGAAACTCTCATCGCCGCCCTGCTGTTCTCCCGCGAATCCTGTTCTCCCGCGGTCATTGAGGAACATTTCGGAAAAACCATCGCGGGTCTCGTCGAAGGGGTTGTACGGATTGCGGAAGTTTCGTTTAAGGATAACGCTCACGGGGAAGCGGAAAAAATTAGAAATATGCTCTTGGCTATGGCTCAGGACATTCGGGTTATTCTCATCAAACTTGCGGACGCGCTTGCCCTTCTGCGCTTGCCCGACCGCATCCCGAAAGAGAAACGCCGCCTCTCGGCGCGGGAATGTCTGGACATTTACGCGCCGTTGGCGGATCGCCTCGGCATCGCGTGGATCAAAGCGGAATTGGAAGACCTCTCGCTGAAACAGCTTAACCGGAAGGTCTATCAGCAAATCAAGGAGATCGTCGCCCGGAAACGAGACGCCCGGAACGAGTTTCTGGCGCAGATTCAGGAGAAGATTCGGCGGGAAGCGGCCGACTTGGGAATCGACATCGAAGTGTCCAGCAGAGCGAAACATTTCTACTCGATTTATCAGAAAATGCGGAAACGGAATAAAACCACAGGAGAACTGTTCGACCTCTTCGGAATACGGATTTTTTGCGGAGGACTGGAAACCTGTTATACCCTGCTGGGAATGGCGCATCGCCTCTGGAAACCGCTGTCCGGGCGTTTCAAAGATTATATCGCTATGCCTAAAGCCAACGGGTACCAAAGCCTGCATACCACGGTTATGACCGACAGCGGAGAGCCTTTGGAAATCCAGATTCGGACAAGAGAAATGCACCACATCGCCGAATACGGAGTCGCAAGTCACTGGCTCTACAAACACAGCGAAGAACGAGTGCGCCCCGTAGATATTGCTATCGTAAACCGTCTGCGAACATGGAATCTTCAGGAAGCCGAAGGTTCAGGTTCGGCGTCTTTTCTTGAAGATATACAGCGGGAACTGCTGAAGGATTCGATTTATGTGTTTACTCCGCTGGGCAAGGTAGTTGAATTGCCCGCGGGATCAACGCCCATCGACTTCGCCTACAGCATCCACTCTGAGATCGGCGATCACTGCATGGCGGCAAAAGCCAATGGGTCGATTATCCCCTTGAGCGAGGCGTTGCAGAATACCCAAGTCGTCGAGATTATCATCTCGTCCGCGGCGCGCCCGCACATCAACTGGCTACGGATCGCAAAAACCGCGAAAGCCCGCAACCGGATTCGGTCATGGCTCCAGCGGTATGATTCGGTCATTATCGAAAAAAATGTAATCGCTAAAAAAAAGCCCGCCCAAGACCTCCGGACTAAGGAACCAGAGCATCCGCCGGTTCAGCAGGTCTTGCCGCCCTCGGAGACCCTCCAAGTAACCGTGGAAGACCAGCAAAACCTGATGATCCGCTTCGCCTTGTGCTGTCGGCCGGTTACCGGAGACCCTATCGTCGGCTATATTTCCCGGGGGCGCGGCATCATAGTCCACCGGCGGAATTGCGGAAATCTGAAAAATATCCCGGACTTTGACGCGCGGAAAATCCATATCGAATGGGCCGACGCGGCTTCCGCGCTGATTACTCGGTTCAAGATTGAAGCCCGAGCGGCGGGGAATCTCTTTTCCGAAATCGAGCGGGCGGTCAGGAATTACCGGGGACATCTTGTTGAAGGACGATTAGATGAAACCTCAAACAGCCGGATGACTGGCTTTTTTACCATGCAGTTGGAACGCTCGGAAGACGTAAAAAAGATTATAAAAAACATCCGCCGGATTCCCGCGGTTTTAAGTATTCAATCTCTGCCGGTTTCTCAAGACTAAGCTCTCCCCAATGCCGCCGCGCCGATACGCTACAGCGATTAAAGAATGGACGAACATGAAACGTTTTCTTCTGTTTTCGCGTCTGCCGAAAGGCTTTCGTCTTCTGTCATTCTTTTGCAGACCTGCTAAATAAGGTAAGTTGCATTTCTTGTTCCTTTGAATTATATTTAGTTACATTTTTCTCAAAATTGAAAACCAACGCTTCTACAATGCTGTTCCTGTTTTCAATTTTACCTCCAGAATGATAAAAATGATCTTTAGTTATCATGTTAAATTTATTCCAATATTTTTTTACCATTTCGTTTTCCCTAAAATCGTTATGATGCCATGTCGATAAAATAAATCGCGCCTTTGTTCTTGATAATAAATCATATAAATCGTGTTCGTCATCGTCAGTCCAGCCGTTATAATAATCGACATGACGTCCATGATACGGCGGATCGCAATAAATAATATCGTTCTCCGTTGCAAGCGGTATTATTTCCCTGAAATCTTTATTAATAAATACCCATCCGCTGTTTATTAATTGAGATACTTTTGCTACTTGATTTACAATTTTGGTGATATATGATTTACTAAATCTTTCAGGCTTTT
>JAIRPH010000176.1 GCA_031257135.1 Spirochaetaceae bacterium | reverse complement strand
ATTTTACTACTGTGTTAATCCCGATTAACTGGATTTCCCCGCACGGTAAAACAATAGAAAAAAAACCCGATACACGACTCTGGAATACATTTTGATTCGATAACGCCGTATTCAGGATTTTGAGGTTCACGTTTAGATAGAATCAGTATCAACCGGTGCTTAAAATCACCTCCCTTATCCGCAAACAGAAAGTCACGAGTTTGACCAGCCTGCTGAGGAAACAGAGAATAAACCGTCCGGTGTATACTATAGGGATCGGTGATCTTCAGCGCCTTGTAATCCGCCCGGCTGAGTTTCAGGATTGAAGCGATCATTTCTTATCCTTCTTTGCTTTTTTCTCTTCTTCCTTGGCTTCACCGTAGCGATAGAAATCCTTAGCCCACCGCGGTTTTATCCACTCATTGAATCCGCTGTCAGTATAGAGAATATCATTGAGCAGTCCCGCATAGTTGAGCGAAACCTCTCTGGAATGGATAAGGCTCAAAAGCGGACGGAGAATATCGCAGGCTTCTTCGGTAGAAGTGCAGGCGAGTAGACGGCGGATCTTTGCATTGGCGGCGTCCTTTTCACTGCCGTTGTTTTTTCCTTCATCGGCATAACACTGCGCAAGGGCTTGTCCGATTCCAAAGACACCGTTTCCTTGGGGTTTTGCTTTTGCTAAGGCTGCGCCGATAAGTACAAAAGCTTTCCGCTCTCTGATCTGTTCAAGATCGCACCACTGAACCAGATATTTCCAACTCTGATATTCCGTATCGGGATTATCCGCCCGACGCAGCGCAGCGCCGAAAGCCGAATCATTCACATCATCTCTCAGGCGTTCAATAACGGTTTTAACAAACCTATCGGCTCTTCTTTCTTCTTTGTTCTCTGTAGACATATTCACTCCTCTTTGTTATAAAATACAGTTCTTTACGAGTCTGCTTGAACTTTTGTCGGTTCCTTGGGTTTGGAAAAGCGGATCAGGTTAGGATAATGTTCAGCCCACGCCTGAAGCTGTCTTGCCGTATCTCTAGGACAATAGTTTTCATACACATACCGCACACGTCCTAAGAAATACGATCTCAAGGTTTCTGCTTCTTTGCCGTCTTCATCTCCGCAGGCGTCAAGCAGATTTTGAGCCTTCCGTTCGCAAAGCTGCCAAAACAACTCACACGCTTTTTCCGCATAGACTTTGCCGTCGGTTTTTAATGACTTGTAGTAGCCCATAATACACCCGTACAAAATACGGGATATATCATCAAGGACAGCCGTTTCTTTTTTCAGGTTGATATAAAAATATTCATCAAACCACTTGGATTCAAAAAACAGTTCCGATTCCACATAATCATCAGTACCCGATACATACTGTTCGCCGGCATTACTGCTTACCCGTAGTCCACCTGACCACAATCCGATATGGGATAGTTTCTTTCTTCCCCGGTAAATACCGAAACTGATATAGGGACAATTAAAAGCAGCAGTTTCACCTTTGAGAAATTCTAGCAGAGCAGGCAAACTGCGCCACGGACGTTTGGAAGGGTCTGTCCAAAGCACTTGCGGCTTTTTTCCTGATTTGTCCAGCGCCACACTCGGATCGGTCACTCCCTCTAGATGATTGGGATACGCGATGCCTTCGGAATAATGGACGCCGTCTTCCGCTAAAAGCAGAAAGCGAGAAAACGGTACGAGCCTTCCCATGAGAGATTTTTTTAGTTTTTCAGCGATAGTATCGCTTTCTCCTTTTGGAGGCGTTTCCCAGGGAATAGGTCCCACCCCTTTAGGAAAAATACCGAGGTCTTTAATATTTTTCTCCGTCAGCAGATTAAGCCACAACGTTTCAAGCAGATTCGATCCTGTCAAAACATTGTGAAGGTATCCCAAGAAACCGAGACCTGTACCGGGTTTACCAGTGGCGGCTCTTCCCTTCTCATTATACTTTCCCCGATAGCCTGAGGTAAGAACAATTTTGTTATCGGTTTTTTTTCCGCCCTGGGCCATACTGATTAGCTGTACTACCAGCAATGCCTTATCCGGGTCAGACAGTTGCCGCTGTATTTGACTATGGGTCAAGATAGTAGTGTTGCCAGTGGCGATATCCGGCATGACCGCTCCGAAGGGTTGTTTCTCCGCTTGGGCTATGGCGGGAATCTGGAGAAACGGTTTTTCCCCATAAAGCCAAAAACAGTCCCGATGATCTTCAAGGTACGTCAGTACCTTTTTCGCCAGCCCTTTGGGTCCAAGTTTAGTCCATTCCGTGTCGTCCTTTGGCGTACACGCCGCCTGACAAATCGCCAGGAGTAATTTCATAACAGCGATTTTTTGCACCGGATTACCCCCAAGGGCGCGGAGCGACGTATCCTGAAACAGCCGGCGCAGACTTACCAAGCCAATTTCTGGAATGGGTATCCACGGCTCATCCACCAGATTAAAACGGTTCTCGATTTTACTATCTGTATTCTTTTTCATACATATACCTATTATCAAACAAAATATTAAAATAAAGCTATATTATTAATATATTAAAATATTTATTTTGTCAACAAAAAATATAAATTTAAAAAATAAAAAAATTGTGAATCACTTTTTTCTATAATTCTACGTTATTTTTGATTATGCTTAATTAAGAGGGTATTCCCGCATCATCGTCTGTGGGGTGTTTCCATTTTCTTTGATAAGAAAAATACCACCCTCATTTTTTCCCCACGCTTGTGGGGGTGTTTCTCGAATTCTCTACTGGATTTCCTATATTTTCCAATGGCTTTGGGCAGGATAGAGCGGCTCTTGCCGGAGATTGGCAGCGTATCGGCGATGATATGCGTAAAGCTATAATCAGGTCGCTCAGGGGCAAATAAAAACGAACTGCAATTATAGTCCACTTCTTCGTAATCTTTTACCTAATAGCGGTCTTTACCCCGGCAAAGGAATTTGTTAATAACGCTTTGCCGAGAGATGTGGAATGTTCTTACATAGGTGGCGCCATAGATGCCCGCTTTCATCTACCACTCATCATCTTCTTCAAGATGGTCCCTCTTCTCCGCCCGATACCCTATGGTCTTATCGTAGGAGAGGGTAAACCCTTTTGAAACCTCCGTGTAGTCGATGCCCGTAAGCTCACCACTGTCCTTGAGTATGGCGACGTACAGCGACGATTCCCCGTGTTCGCCGGTTTCTACATAGATATACTCTTTCAGCAGCGCCAAAGTTCTGGGAAACACCGCTTGAGGAACCTGTTTTTCAGGAACTGATACAATATGCTTGGTGAGTTCCGCAGCGTATTCCCGCTTGTCTCTCAAACTCGGGGTCAGCGTGAGAGGCGTTCCGTCGGATAAGGTAAGCGCAAGGTTTCCGTCGTCAGTTTTCCGTACAGACCGGAGCAGCAACACATCCTGCGTCTCCATTTCCGAATACCGAGTTCGGGCGTTGACGTCGGGAAGGGTTTTGCCAGACCTCGCAACTCCCAGCAGCGCAAAATTTTGCAGGGTTTCCCGCTCTTTTCTTAACCGCTCTTTCAGTTTCCCAAGCGTACCGGTTTCAGTTCGTTCTCGATAGGTCTCCTCCACCAGCGGACGAATATCCTGGGGAAGCCGGATATGCTCCCGATGTTCCCAGACCTCCAAGGTTCTCAGCAGGATATACGGATCGTATACATAGACGGTTTTCCCCAACGCCTTTTTATGCTTCAGCGTCTCTGCATAGTTCGCCCCAAGAATCCACGCTTCCTGAATCGCGCTTTGCGGACGAACCTCGTCGTGTTCCTCATGCCGCCAAAGCCGTCCGAACCGCTGGAACAGCATATCCGTAGGACACAGCCGCGTTACCAAAAAATCAGCGTCAATATCCAAAGATTGTTCCAGTACTTGGGTTCCCACCAAGATGCGCCCGGTTTTTTTGCGCTTTTCCTTTCCTTCTTTGCCGTACAAATCGACCCACTTCTTTTCGTTGATGGTTCGATCCTTCTGGACAAAACGGGAATGGAGCAAACCGGTCTCCACCCCGCATTCTGCGGCTCTGGCAGAAAGCAGCCGATACGCCTTTTGGGCTTCGTCTACCGTATTCTCAATCCAGAGAACCTGCTGTCCTTCGTCGGCTCGTTTCAGCGCCTCCGCAAGAGCCGCCTCGTCATCCCCAATGCGCCGTATCATAAGGTCTTTCGCGTCTGGGACTCCTGCTGGAATCTCTTGGAGTTTCGCGCCTTTCATAACGCTGATAAGCGGATAGGCTGACGGAGCCCCAGCGCCGGCTTTGCCCAAAAGATTTCTGCGCCGTTCATCAGTCAAGGTTGCGCTCAAAATGATAACCGTACAGCCCATTTCCCGGAGCGTCTGCACCAAAATATCCAAAAGCGCGCCGGTGTAGCTGTCGTAGGAATGAACCTCGTCGAGAATGACCGCTTTTCCCGCAAGCCCAAAAGCCCGGACAAAGCCGTGTTTCACGTTCATCACCGACATCAGGGCTTGATCGATGGTTCCCACCGCAAAGGGCGCAAGCAGTCCCCGCTTCCGGGTGTGAAACCAAGCCCCTCCGGGTTCCCCTTCTTCGCCCATCTCGGTGGCGCGAAGCCATGCGGAACTATGGAGGAGCAGAGACTTCCGTAGAGGCGTGTTTTTCTCAAGGGCTACGTCAAGAAACTCGTTCATCCGGGTAAAGATTTTGTCCGACGTGAGTTTTGTCGGAAGGGCGAAGTAAATCCCCGACGCCTTTCCCTGAGCAAGCACAGTATACGCCGCATAGAGGGCGGCTTCGGTTTTGCCCATACCCATCTGCGCTTCCAGCACATACACTCCCGGAGACGAAACCGCTTCGATAAACAATGATTGAGCAGGTCTAGGGTCAAAACCGAACAGCGCTTTGAATGAAAGCTCTTGTTTCACCGCAGGGAGGACAAAGCCCGCTTTATCAACAGCGTTCTGAACCCGTTCCGGCAGGTCCTTCAAATCTTCAACGCGCTTGATGCCGTCGAAAGTAGACCCCGAACCGATCCAGTCCGCGACGCAGGTAAGCCCGGACAGCACCGCCGCATGGGTATCGTCTTTCACCTCCGGGAAGTCAATATCGCCGAAATGACGCCGCAACTGCTCAAGAAGGTTCATCCGCAGTTTCTGCCAGGGTTCTCCGCCGAAGTATTCGCTGTTGGCGGAGTAGTTATCCGACGAATACCCGTGATGTCTGCCGAGGATCTTCGGGATATACTCGCCCCAGTCCTCAAGGGCGGCTTGACTTACCGCGGCATGACTTTTTTCCAGATCAGGACGCGCGGATTCGAGACCCGGCAAGGAGTTGGGAGTATAGCCGGGAAGCGCGCGCCTAATCTTCTCCTGAAATAGCGGATTGAGTTTTCCCAGATCATGGGAAGCCGCGATAAGCTCGCTGCCTGGGGGGAAAAATTGTTTTTTGACCGCCGGGATAGACCGTTGTATCAAAGCCTTTGCCACTTCCCCCACAATGGTGCAATGGGTAAGCACATCCATTCCTGGACCTTTCCTGCCCTCCGGTGAAAGGCTTACGGTTTTCGCCAGACACTCGCTTAACGGAGGCGGCGCGGGTTCTTCTCTCTTTTTTAAGCTCGAAGCATTTCTTCTAATCATGTACTCAGCATAC
>JAIRPH010000085.1 GCA_031257135.1 Spirochaetaceae bacterium | reverse complement strand
GCGTTTCCCGATGTGCAGGTCTGCTATGTGGAGAAATTTCATCTCTCGTATATCCTTTTTTATCCCGGATTTGAAAAAAGCATACCCTAATCGTTTTTCTTGATCAAGAGCCGATTTTTTAAAAAATGTAATTTTTCAGGTAAATATCATAAAAACAGCCATATTTTTAATAATATTACCCATCCTGTTGTATTCTGTTTCTTAAATAATTCAGGCGAGTAAGTTCGGCTCTTGATTTTAATATAAATGTTCGTTATACTATATTCGACATGGTCCCAGTAAGTCTCATAGCGTTGCGGCGCGGGAGTACATATTTATCGGTTTTAGCGTCTCGAAATACCGCAAGACAAGTCTAGTACCGGGTAGAAACTTGTCTTTCGCTTTAGGAGGTTATACTTTGTGAAAAAGATGCGTCCGGCAAACAGTATGCTTTTCATATTGGGAATAGCGTTGGCGCTTTATTTTATTAATATCTCGATATACTGGGGTAGATTTTATATTTTCAATTTTCTGATGATTATCGCCGGCGCAGTAGTAACGGTAACATCCTTTACGATTGATAAGATACGAGAAGTTATACATACATTACCGAAACTCATTTATAATATCGGTAAAACCGGATGTATCCTTTTTGCGTTGTCTTTCGCCGTTGCGGAAGGTTTCATCATAGGCAATATGCGCGGAACCGCTGTTGCCGGCGCGGATTACATGATCGTCCTTGGGTGTCAAGTGGACGGCGCGGTTCCGTCGATACCGCTGATGCGTAGAGTCGCTGTTGCGGTTAAGTATCTGAACGAAAACCCGGATACAAACGCCGTCATTACCGGCGGGCAAGGTCCCGGAGAGCATATCTCTGAAGCGGAGGCTATGAAACGCCTGCTGAAATATCACGGAATCAATGAAGACAGAATTTTTGAAGAACATAACGCGACAAGCACTTTAGAAAATTTACAGTTCGCCGATACGTTATATAACCTAACCGATAAACGCGTCGTTCTTGTTTCGTCGGATTATCACCTGTTTAGGGCGTTGTCGATGGCTAAGAAACTGTCTTATACCCATATAACAGGATTACCGGCTAAGAGTCAGTTGGCGGCGTTGCCGGCGTATCTTTTGCGGGAGTATGTAGCCGTTATGTATTATATAACGCTTCGAAGAATATAGGAAAATTTATGGAGACAATATGGACAAGATTAGATTAATCCTCGCGTTGTTTGACAAACGCGAAAAGCGTCAGCTTATATTCGTGCTGTTAGCTCTGCTCGTAATGGGCTTTATCGAATTAATCGGTATTGGTTCTATCGGACCTTTTATTTCGGTGGTGTCTAATCCTAAAATTATACATACTAATCCCTATCTTAGCAAAGTATATGCCATGCTTAACTTTTCATCAGACGCTACGTTTATCATAACCCTAGGCGGCGCGGTGATTCTTGTTTTGGTGATAAGCAATATCTGTCTTGCAGGGGCTAATTTCCTGATATATTATTACTCCGCCAAACGCCGGCACTCGATAGGTATGCGGCTTTTTGAAAAATATCTGCAACAGCCCTATATTTTTTATCTGAACAGTAGCACCGCGGATTTGTCTAAACGCATCCTAAGTGACGTCAGTAATTTTATCAGCGGCGTACTGATGAATCTTCTGCACTTTATTGCCAGTTCTATTATTTCATTGTGCATCATCGTATTATTGATACTGCTTAATCCGATATTGGCGTTAATTGTCAGCGCCGTACTCGGTCTTTCATATATTGTTATCTTTTCTTTTGTTAAGAACTTTCTTGCAAAAAAAGGGAAAGAAACTAATATCCAAAATTTTTTAAAATATAAATATGTCAATGAAGGGTTCGGGGGCATTAAAGATATAAAAATTCTGGGAAAAGAAAAAGTATTTCTGGATTTTTTTATCCAGCCCTCTAAGAAGTCCGCAATGAACGAGGCGTACCGGGATATTGTTAATGATATGCCTAAATATCTGCTTGAAACCATTGCTATAGGCGGAATTATTGGGGTTATCATTTTTATGATTCATTTCGGCGCGGCCATTGACGATTTTCTGCCGGTATTGACGGTGTACGCGTTCGGCGCGTACCGGCTGTTGCCCTTGCTTCAAAGAATATTCCGGGCTTTTGCAGGTATAAAGTTTAATTTTCCGGTATTGAGAATGTTGTACAAAGATTTTAAGGAGCTTCCCGCCGGCAATCCTTTACCGGCGGGAGACGTTTCCAGAATGGCTTTTCATAGGCAGATACGGTTGGATAGCATTGTATTCAGATACCCCGGCGGCGCCAGAGATATTATCAAAAATCAGAGCATCCGCATTTCCGCAAACACCTCTGTTGCGTTTGTCGGCGCTACCGGATGCGGGAAAACTACGCTTGTCGATATTATTCTCGGTTTGCTGGAGCCGCAAAACGGCAAGCTCTACATCGACGACATTGAAATTACCGGCGAGAACCGAAGGAACTGGCAGAAAAATCTCGGCTACGTTCCGCAGTCTATCTATTTAACCGACGATACTGTCCGCAACAACATCGCTTTCGGTATTGAAAGCAAAAAGATAGATGAACAGGCTATACTAAACGCCGCAAAGCTGGCGAACATTCACGACTTTATTGTTACCGAGTTGGAAAAAGGATACGATACGGTTATCGGCGAACGGGGCATCCGGCTGTCCGGCGGACAGCGTCAGCGCATCGGGATTGCCCGCGCCGTATACCATAACCCATCAGCGCTTATTCTCGATGAAGCGACCAGCGCGCTTGACAGCGTAACTGAAAATGCGATCATAGAGTCCATCAAAAATATGAGCCGCAAAAAAACTATTATCATGATCGCGCACCGGATTACTACGGTCAAAAACTGCGATATGATCTATCTCATGGAAAAGGGGGTTATTACGGATCAAGGCGCCTATGAAGAGCTGTACCAAAAGAACAGCTCCTTCAAAAAAATGGCGGACGGAGCGTGATACCGCCGATACCTATTCGGGTATTGTTTTTTAGACTATGCAAGTTATTTTTCTTATTTTTTTCAAAAACCTCTGATTTCCCTACTTGCAATTTCCTTATTTTTTAATATAAAATAGGATTAAAATAGCATGAGCAGAAAATTTGACGGGGTCGCCTTTGATTTGGATGGGACCCTGTATCCGAATTACCGATTTTACCTCCCCCTTATTCCGTTTATTGTCAGGGAGCATCGTCTGCTCATGGCGCTGGGAAAAGCGAGGGATATCCTCAGAAGTCCTCGGCAGGAATCTCTCCAGAAAAATCCCGGCGATACCTTTTACGATATACAAGCCCGCATCATGGGAGAACTCCTCCGCATGGACCGGCAGATCGTCAAGGAAAAAACCGAAAGCCTCATCTACCGCGGATGGGAGCCTTTGTTCAAAACCATTAAACCTTACCCGGAACTTCGGGAAACGTTGCAGACATTGCGGTCAGCAGGCTTGAAACTAGGGGTGCTTTCGGATTTTCCGCCGGAGGCGAAACTGGCGAACCTCAACCTCAACGGCTATTGGGATGCGGTTCTCTGTTCAGAGCGGGCAGGCGCGCTGAAGCCTGACCCCGCGCCGTTTCTGGAATTGCTGAAAAAACTGGAAATTTCCGCGGATCGGCTCCTGTACGTCGGCAACAGCGTCGCGTATGATATAATCGGAGCCAAAAATATAGGGATGAAAGCCGCTTTGGTCAGTTTTCCCTTCGGAAAATACCGCCTCAAGACCGGAAATGCGGATTTTGTATTTTCCAACTATCGCGCGTTATGCGATTATATCTTAGATTAAATACAATTTATAGGTTATAAAAATATGGAATTTCTTACAATAGGCAACATATTAACCCTCGGTATCGTAGGAATGGTTTTATTCCTCTACCGCCAGATCGACCGCCACAGTCAGTCGATGAACAAGGTGCAAAAGTACGCCGCCGCGCTCAAACAGGACCTTACCGAATTCGTAGCGGAAAAAGAGGCGGCCGTAAAAGATTACGCCATATCTTTAGACGTTCAGCAGAAAGCGGCTAAAGAATTACTGCGCCGCCTGCAACTCACCGATGAAGAGCTTGCCGCTAAAGCGTCCGCGGTTACCCGCATCGACGAGCGGCTCAACGCCTATGACGTTTCGCTCAAAGAACTCATCGAAATGAGCGTCAGAGTCCAAGAAAATCTGAACCGCATCCGGGAAGAATCGGCTTTTGTGGAAAAGGTGAATAAACGGGTCGGCGATAGCAAAGAAAAATTTGAAGCCATCGAGCAGGGACTCGGGGAAGTAGAACGCCGTTTCGCCGCGGAAAATACGGCGGCTCTGGAAAAAATAGCCCAACAAGTAGTAGCCGCCGTAGAAAATCATGTGGCCGATCTTCAGTCGGTAGCTGAACAAGTAGAACATCGAGTCGAGGAAAGCAGAGAAGCGGTAGAACGATCCGAACATATCCGTACCGAGCGGATCGCCCGGGATATGGATTTCATCAACCGAAGCCTCGACGAAGCCCTTGAACAAGCCGCAATCCGGGCTGATAATATGGAAAACGCCGCGGTGATTAAACTCCGGGATCAGGCGGTAGAACGGATTCATGAGCTTCAGACCGCCGTCGAAGACCAGCTTGACGCGCACATGGAAAACGCCCGGAATCAGATCAACGCTTTGCAGGATTTGGTCACCGAATGTAAAGACAGCTGGAAAGCCGACGCTATCGAATTGGAAGGACAGCAAAGGTCTCTAAAAGAAGAATGGAATCAGGACATTCAGAATTTCCAAGACCGGCTGGAGTCCCAACGGGACGCGTTGGATACCGCGCTGGAATCAGAAAATGACAAGATAAAACGCTTGGTAGGAGATTTGAAAACTATTTCCGATGAGTCCAAAGAGCATCTCTCGAATCAGACCGCGATAATGGAAGAACGGCTTGAACTGGTTCGGCGTTCGGCGGATGCCATGATCGCCGACCTAGAACATCGGTTCGCCGCCAGAGTGGAAGAAATAGAAGGGGCTTCTACGGAAATCAAAACCCATTTCACCGCGGAAACCGATTCTATGGAACAGCGGCTTAAAGAATTGGAACGTGATATTGATAAGGCTATTGCGGCTTTGCAGAATCAAATCGCGTCCGCAGGAGAACATATCGAAAAAACGGTTTTGGAAGATGCTACGGCTCAGTTTAATCAATGGAAACAGGAATCCGAAACATGGAACGCCGAATCCCGCCAGACCCTTACGGATATGAAAGAGTCCGCCGACGCCTTTAAAGCCGAGTTTACCCAAGAAACGCAGGATATAGCGCGTCAGCTCAATGAACTCCAAGACACTATGACCGAAAACGTCCGGCAGTTGCAGGATCAGATGGCGAATACCGCCGCGGAAACCCAAGGACAAATCGCCGAAGAAATGGCTAACCGCCTTGACCGCTGGAAGGAAACCGCCGAAGAAGGAGATCAGCGTTCCCGGCAGTTGCTTACGGATTTAGAAACCATCGCGGCAGAGACGGAAAAATATATCTCTAATGAAATAGAACGGGTGAACGGACGCCTTGACAGCATCCAACATAAAATCGATGCCCTTGCGGGTCATATCGAAAGCGAGATCAGCGAAGCGGAAGAACGCGCGCTGGCTATGGCTGATACGGAACTGGAAAAATGGAAACAAGCGGTAGAAGAAGCGGACGACAAGGCTCGGCAGACGCTTTCAGCCGCGGAAACCGCTTTGGAAGATACCCAACGGCGCATTGCCGACGAAATCGCCGTTGCAGACAGACAGATCGATGCGCTGAAAAGCAAACTGGACGCTACGGCTTCTCATATCGAAGTGGAATTGGTCAACGCACTGGCAAACGCCAAAGAACAAGGGCTTATCTTAGCTGATGATGAATTAGACAAGTGGAAGCGCGCAATAGAAACTCAGAACGGCAAAGCCCAAGATTTACTGGGCAGTATGGAAACCGCGCTGGAAGACGCGAAACAACGCGCCGGACATGACATCGCCGGAGTTGCAGAACGTCTCGAAGAATTGCAGTCCAAACTTGAAGAGACGGCGGCTCATATCGAATCCGAATTCGCCCACGCCGAGGCGAACGCCCATGATCAGGCGGCGGCTCTGGCGGAACAGGAACTGGAACGCTGGAAACAGGCGGTAGAAACCGAAGACGTTAAGGTGCAGAATGTCCTCGCGGGCATAGAGCTTTCTTTGACCGATACCAAAGAGCGGATTTCCAGCGAAATTACCGGCGTTTCAGGACAGCTTGAGACCTTACAAGCTAAACTTGACGAAACCGCTTCTCAGATTGAAACGAAGATACGCGGCGCGATAGCCGACGCCCAAGAACAGGCGATACTAGCCGCAGACGGCGAACTGGATAAATGGAAAACAGCGGCCGAAGCCCGGGACGCCGAGGCTCGGCAGACCCTTGCGGACTTGGAAACAGACCTAAACGCCGCGAAAGAGCAGGTGTCTCAGGGCATTGCGGGGATTGCCGAAAATCTCGCCAAGTTCCAAACCGAGGCGGGAGAAATTACTAATCGGATTGAAGAAGAAATCGGTAAAGCGGCGACCGCCGTAGAGACTCAGGCATCGGAAGCCGCCGCCAGAGAATTGGAACGCTGGAATCAGAGCGTCGCTACAGAAGACGCCAAAATACGGGAAGAGATTGCCGATTTGGAAACCCTTCTGGGAAACGCAAAACAGCAGATACTTAATGAAATTACCGGAGTCCGGGAACAGACTGACCGGCTTGAAACTAAAATTGCCGAAACCTCCGCCGCTATTGAAGCTACCATGACCGCCGCGATGCAGAACGCGGAACAGCAGGCGGCGGAATTAGCCGCCGGGGAATTGGACAAATGGAAGGAAACCGTAACCGCCGAAGACGCGCGCCTGCGGACGCGGCTTGCAGACATAGAAGTTTCTTTAGGAGATATGGATCGGCAGATTACCGGCGAAATTTCCAATGCTCAAGGCAGGATCGAATATTTGCAAAGCAAAATCGATGAGACTTGCGATACTATTGAAGCTACCATGACCGCCGCGGTGCAGAACGCGGAACAGCAGGCGGCGGAATTAGCCGCCGGGGAATTGGACAAATGGAAGGAAACCGTAACCGCCGAAGACGCGCGCCTGCGGATGGGGCTTGAAGATTTAGAAGCGGATTTGCAGAACGCGAAACGCCGGATTTCCGCGGAAATTGTTGAGACCGCAGGGCAGTTTGAAACTCTGCAAACTAAAATTAGCGATACTACCGATCATATCGAAACTCTGCTGACCGAGACCGTCGGCAAAGCGGAAGAACTGGCGTCGAAACGCGCCGAAGAGGAACTGGAGAAGTGGAGCCTCGCGGTGGAAACCGAGGAAACGAAGGTTCGGGACTTGCTTTCCCAGATTGCCGCGGAAACCGCGTCCGCGGCAGGGCAGTTCGACGATGTTCACGCTAAGATTACCAGTACCGCTGAACGCATCAAATCGGCGATGGACGAAGCGGTACAGGAGGCGGAAACAAAAGCCTTAGCCCTAAGCGACCGAGGGCTTGAACGCTGGAAAGCGGTAGCCGAAGAAGGCGACCAAAAAGCCCGGGAACTGCTCGCCGAGCTGGAGACAGCGTATTCCGAAACCGAAGGGCGGTTCGATGAGATTCAGGCGAAGATTCATGAAACCGCGGCTCAAATCGAAGGGATCATGACGGAGGCGGTACATACCGCGGAAGGAAAAGCTCAGACCCTGAGCGACCGAGGACTTGAACGCTGGCGGGAAGCCGCGGAAGAAGGGGACGCCCGGTCGAGACAGCTCTTTACGGAGTTGGAACGGGTATCCGCCGAAACCAAACAGCGCGTATTCGACGAAATTACCGCTGTTCAGGGACGTTTCGAGGCTATACAGGCGAAGATCGAGGGCATCGCCGGAGATATCGAAACCCAGATGGCTCAAGCGGTGAACGACGCGGAAGAAAAGTCCGCGGCTTTGGCAGGCGCGGGGCTTGAAAAATGGAAAACCGCTATGGCTGAAGAGAACGCCAAAACCCAAGGGATTATCCGGGATTTGCAGGACGTTTCGGAAAGGAGTTCCCAAAGCGCGGCGGACATGGAAGAGCGTTTATCTCAAATCGGCGAAGAGCTGGAGCGGAAAGCCGCGGAAGACGCCGCTCGGCGGCTTGAGCAGTGGAAGCGGTCCGCGGACGCTATGGACGCCGAGGTTCGGCAGGTTATGGCGGATTTGGAGGCTTCTTTCACCGCCGCGAAAGGGCGTATCGCCGATGAAATCGCGGGAGAAGAGAACCGCATTACGAATATTGAATCTCGAATCGATGAAGCCGCGGCTTTACTGGAACGCGAGATGGCTCTTGTAGTGGGCAAAGCCAAAGAAAAGGCTTTGGAAGCCGCAACCGAAGAAGAAACTAAGATTCGGCAACAGCTTGCGGACTTGAAAAGCGTCTTCATGGATATGAAGACTCAGCTTTTTGACGAGATTACTACCGTAGAAACCAGAATCGGAGCGATTCAAAATCAGATCGATCATACGTATACTCATATTGAAGACGAGCTGGCTAAGGCAATGGGCAAAGCCGAAGAGCAGGCGTTAGGCATTGCCGACGCGGGGCTTGAAAAATGGAAGGCGAAGATCGACGGAGAAGACGCCCGGATTCAACAGCTTCTTACCGCGCTGAACCGCGCCGCCGCGGAAAGCGAACAGACCGCGACGGCCGCGGCGGCGGGGCTTGAAAAAATCACTGACGATATGGAACGCCGCATTGGGGCGGTTGCGGATGAGCGTCTTGAAAACTGGAAGGTTCTCACCGCCGACAGCGAAACTGCGGCGAGACGGATTCTTGCGGAAGTGGAAGCCGCTTCCGGGCAAATCAAAGCTCATTTCGACGCGGAACAGAGTATTGTCGAAGCCCGCTTGAAAGATGCTCAGACCTATGCGGATCAGGCTATAGCGCATCTGAAAGCCCAAGTTGAGCAGTATGCCCGCAATACGGAACAGCAGGCGTTGGAAGATATGGATGCTCGTCTTGAAAAGTGGAAGTCCCTTACCGAAGCGGAAGATGTCAAAGCTCAAGCTCTGCTTTCGACCTTGCACGCTTCTTCCGAAACGATAGAACAGCGGATTCAGACGCTCCGGACCGGTATGGATACTGCGCTTGCTGAATTGGAAGCCCGATTGCAGGACGCCGCGGAGACCGTTGAACGCAAGATTCTGGAAGAAACCGACGCGAAGTTTGAAGAATATCAGGCGGCGCAGGCGGAACAGTTTAAGCGGCTGGAGACGCTGGCCGACGATACTTCCGGGCTGGACGCGGAACTGCGGCGATACATGGGCGACATCGAAAACCGGGTTCGCAAGGATTTTTCCCAGTTCGAGCAGGATTCCGCGAATGACCGGGAAAAAGCGGCCGCTCAGTTCGATTCAGCGATAGACCTTATGAAAACCGAGATGGATGCGGTAGAGCAGGAATTAGACGCTTTAAAAGCGCAGGCTTATCAAAACGTTTCCGAGCAATTCCGCGTCTTCGAGGATGATTTCTCCAATGACTTGTCCCGGCGGAGCGGCGTCATTGAACAGCGCCTTGCGGAGTGGCAGGATTCGCTGAACCAGAAACTGACGGGCTTTATGGAAGAGTCCTCTGCGGAGTATCAAAACCGCGAGCGCGCCTTCAACGAGGAACTGCAAAACAAATTCGTTGAACAGCACACGCGGATTCTTTCGGAACTGGAACGGCTTCAGGCGGAAACCGCCGGCTTTCAGGAACGTATTCAGGATCGCATGCGTACCGCGGATGATTCGCTTGCATCTTTGAAGACGCAGTTTCATCAAAATATAACGGAAACCATGAATACCGCAGAGGCTTCGGTAAAAGCTGAACTGGAGCGGCACGCGCGTTCCATGACGGATAATCTCAAACAGAATCAGCAGGCTTTGGAAGCTCAGGTTAAGACGGTTTCGGAGCAGGCGGAAGCCCGGAACCGGGATATGACCGGTATGCTGGAAGTTTTCAGGCGGGACTTGGACAAATGGCAGACCGGATTTACCGCCGAACTTCAAGGGCTGGACGCTTCTATGAATGAGGCGCGGCGGCGTTCTCAGGAATTGCTCGCCGAAAGCGATGCGCGTTTCAATTCGATACAGACGGCGTTAAACGACGCAAATACGGAAGCTGACGCCCGCCGGTCCGAACTGTTTGCCCGCATTGACGAAGAAGTTAAAACGCTGGATTCTGCAATTAAGGAAGCGGATCGGCATATCAAAGAATTTGCCGCTCAAACCATGCTCTTTGAACGGACTGACGAACTGAAAGCCGAACTGGAACGCCGGCTTGAGGAACTGCGGGGCGACTTCGACCGGATCGACCAACGCCGGCTTGAAGCTATGGATTTAGAGGGGCAGTTTCTCAAGATCAAGCGTCTTGAAGATGAAGTAAATACAAAAATGACTCGGTTCCTCTCGGAAAAACACCGAATCGAGCAGATGGAAACTGAATTCAACCGGCTTTTGCAGGTGTCCGCCGCGGTTGAGGAAAAACTTGCGGAGGTTTCCGATTCGGACGATACGCTTCAGCAAATACAGATTCACATCCGCAAACTCAACGACGCGCTCTCCGATACCGAAGAAAAATATCAGCGGATTGAAAAGAAAAATCAGACGCTGGACGCCACCAACGACGGCATAGACCGAAACTTTAAATCCCTCCAAGAATCTGAAAAAATGACCCGCCATATCGCGGACGAACTGAACAGTCTTACTACGGACATCGGCTCGCTCCGCTCTTCCGTAACGAATCTTACGGAAGAAAATAATCGAGCCAGAGATATCGCGGATAAGCTGTCTCTGCTGGACTCTTCCCTTTCGACCATTGAAGAGCGGATTGAAGATATGCAAAAAGCCCGGCAATGGCTTGCCCGGGCTGAAACAAGACTTGAAGACCTGAATAAACAGATTTTGGATCAAGTTAAGTTGATAGACGGTCACGGCGCGAGAAGCGCGGATAAAATCCTCGATGACGACAAAGGCGCGCCTTCTCTTGGAGTGCGGGACAATATTATCCGCCTTGCCCGCCTCGGCTGGACCGTAGACGAAATCGCCCGTACCATGAAACGTTCCAGAGGCGAAGTAGAACTTGTTCTGGAGATTATGCCGAAAGAGTAAGACGCCGCACAAATTCTTTTTAATCATGCACAAATTCTTTTTAATCGCGCATAAATTTTTTTTAATCGCGCATAAAAAAGTTTTTGCTACGCATAAAAAAGTTTCTGACGCGCACAAATTCTTTTTAACCGCGCACAAAAAACTTTTTGCTACGCATGAAAAATATTTAACCGCGCATAAAAAAACTTCTGGCAGGCACAAAAAAGACGCGGATTCGTAAAAAGCCCTGCTCCGGGACTGCCTCGTCCGCGGGTTAACGCGCTCCCGGGTTAACGCGCTGACGCTTTTTCAGCGGCGCCTTATCGGGACGCCTATCCCGATAAGCGGCGAGCCTTAATCGGTTACGGACAAAATGTCATAGGGATCGTCTCCCATGCGGCGGTGCTGGATCGCTTCCAAGAGGTGAACCGGAAGTATGGAGTCCGCGCCCTCCAAGTCGGCGATGGTTCGGGCTACCCGCAGAACGCCGTGAAAAGCCCTGCCTGAAAGCCCCAGTTTCGCCGTCGCGACGGCGAAAGCCCGTTCCGCCTCGCCGGATAATACGCAGTAACGGTCGATCATCCCGGGAGACATCCGGGCGTTCCGGCGCGTCGGCGTACCTTTGAATCGTTCCCGCTGAATCTCCGTTGCCCGGCAGACCCGTTGAGCTATTGCGGAACTGGTTTCTTCTCCGGTTCCGCTCATCTCTTTGACTTTCGGAGTTTGTACCGCTACCCGCAGTTCTATTCGGTCCAGCAATGCCGCGCCGAATTTGCGCCAATACCGGTGTATCTCTTCTGGACTGCAAAAACAGTCGATGCCCCCGTAAAGTCCGAGGTCGTTCGCGATGTCCTCGCTCTGAAGAGAGACCGGACGCATACCAAGCCTGCCGCAGGGACACGTATTCGCCGCAAGCAGAAGCTGGAAATCCGCCGGAAGCCTGACCGGACCGTCCGCGCGGGAAATGGTAATCACTCGGTCTTCTAAAGGCTCCCGGAGGGATTGCAGTACGTTAGCCTTAAACTCGGGCGCTTCATCCAGAAACAGGACGCCCAAGTGCGCGAGGCTGATCTCCCCGGGCTTCACCGCCTTGCCTCCGCCCAAAATGCCCTCCGCGCTTGCCGAATGATGAGGAGACCTGAACGGCGGTTTTGTGATAAGCCCTCGTCCGTCAGTATCTTTCATCTGCTCCGCAAGACTGTACAGCCGGGTAACTTCCACGGCGTCTTCGGTTGTCAGGGACGCCATAATCGACGGCAGACGCCGAGCAAGCATGGTCTTCCCCGCGCCGGGCGGACCAAAAACCAGCAGATTATGCCCGCCCGCGGCGGCGATTTCTAATACCCGCTTGTACCGCCCCTGCCCTCGGACTTCGGAAAAATCCCCTTCAAAAACCGCTGACGAAGACGGAGTTTCCGCCTCCGGCGCGTCCTGTACCGGCAAAGAACCGGTATTTGCCCGGATCCCGAGGGCTTGTACCGCCTCGCCCAAAGTGGACACCGCGGCGAACCGGCCCGCCGCTAGAATCGCCGCTTCCGGCGCGTTTTCTTTGGGTACGATAAACTCCTGAATCCCCGCGCGCAAACCCGCGGCCGTCGCCGCCAAGACGCCCCGAACCGGTCTCAGCCTGCCGGAAAGCTCCAGCTCCCCCATTACCATGAGATTATCCGGAGAAGGCGACAATTTCGCCGCGGCCATCACCGATAAGGCTATCGGCAAATCCAGATAAGCCCCGTCTTTCCGTACTCCCGCAGGAGCCAGATTAATCAGAATCCGATCCAGCGGAAAAACATAGCCCGAATTGCGAAACGCCGCCATAACCCGTTCCCGGGCTTCCCGCACCGCCCCTTCCGCAAGACCGGTAATATCTATCCCCGGAATACCCCGGCGGATATCCGCTTCAACTCTGATAATAATTCCGTCCGCCCCGTAGGGCGCATAAGCCATCACGTGCATACATTACCTCATGCAGGATACGGCTTCGAGATGAACTATGCTTTAATGGGCGTTACTTTTCCGGTATAGACCGCACGAGACGGAAACCGGTATCATTATAGCGGTGAGTCGGCGTCATATAACTCCGATAAGCCGACCGCGCGTACCGGCTTTCCGCGGACCAGCTTCCGCCGCGGCGTACCCGATATTCGCCTAAGGACTCTCCAATAGGATCAGCCTGATCCTCAGCTTTATACGGAGCATACCAGTCCCAACACCATTCCCAGACGTTTCCGTGCATATTGTATAAGCCCCAAGGATTCGGCGGAAACTCATCGGCCGGAACCGTCGCCTGCCGGTATATTCCCTGATCCCTGGGATACGGGGCGAAATTCGCTTCCGTTGCGCCGATGCGCTCTCCAACCCAGAAAGGCGTTTCTCTTCCGCCGCGGACGGCGTATTCCCATTCCGCCTCGGTCGGCAGACGATACCCGTCGGCTTGAGGGTCCCAACTTACATTTTCTTCAATTATATACGCCGGTTGCAGTCCTTCCCGCAGACTCCGCCAGTTGCAGTATTCGACGGCGTCGTACCAGCTTACCAGCGTTACCGGATGACGGTCATCCTGCGGGAAATGAGGATTCCGCCAATCCGCATCGGCGCGTATTTCCCAACTGGTTCCATTCCATATATGCGCGCTTCCGAGAGGAGGTTCGTAGCCGGTCTCGCTGAGGAATTGCTGAAATTCCGCTCTGCTTACTTCCTGCTTCTGCATATAAAAACTTGATATCTTTATCCGGCGTTGAGTTTCATCATCGCTTCTGCCCGCTTCCCCTTGGGGACTGCCCATAACAAAAGTCCCTTCTGGAATACGCGCGAATCGGTCTATAAAAGGATGCTCTATTGCCGCCGCGGCGGTTTCTTCCGGTTTAACCGCGGTCGCGAGATATGCCTTGAAGATTTGCCCCTCGTCGGATTTAACGGCCACCTCCGCATCCCCTGCGGGAACGTTCCATAGCAAAGCGGTCCCGTTAGCTCTGATGCGAGTTCCCGTTTCAATCCCTTGAAGCATAACCATGCCGGAGATTTCCGACGTAACCGCAATATGCCCAACCTCGCGGACTGCGGAAAGAGGCGGAACTTCAGGCATAGCAGTAGAAAAATCTTTGAAGAAAACAAAACTTCCCCCGTCCTGATGCGCTGTTCCTAGTGAAAGCAGATTCACCGGTTCCTGACGCTGGTTTTTGAGAATCAGCAGAAGAGGCTTCGCGGCGGATTGTGATCGATCCGGTTCCACATCCTGCATTGCGCCAAAAAGAGCTTCCGCGTCTATATACCGCCCTTGAGCGTTACGCAGGGATCGTTTAAGCTGGTCCAAGAATTTCGCGGAACTCGGTCCTGTTTTAACGGCTCCGCTGGTCATTACCTGACGGCTGACTTTATTATAGGCTTCGTTATAATATCCGACGGTAAATTCCGGCGTATTGCGGCTTATATCGAGACCTGAGCCTGTAAAACAGGCATCGGAAATCAGAAGCACGTGCTTTGCAGGCAGAACCGACAGCATCGATTGAACTTCGTCATTAGCGAGAAGGCTCGCTCCCTTCGGCTGAGAAGCCGTCAGCATCCATGAACCGGCTCCGGTGAACTTATCGATTTGCCCGCCTCCCGCGTAAAATACAAAAACCGAATCGGTTGGTCCAGTTCGTTTTCGGAGGTCTGCGAGCAGGTTCCGCACATTATCCGCCGTAGCCTGACCATTGTAGAGTTCATAGACCTCTTGAATACGATACATACCAACCAGAATATCCCGTATATCCTTGGCGTCCCGCACAGGATTCCCTAAGGTCCCCCATTCGTCATATCGGTCTATGGCAATAAATACCGCCCACTGCTTCCCTATCGAGGCAAGCCCGCTTCTTCCGTCTTGTCCATACAAAAAAACAAGAGGGACCCATAACAACGCCGAAAAAAGTATTGTGACTAAATTTCTGGATAGTGGTCTCATAAAATCTATTTTATAGGGAGAATAGCGATTGGTCAACGGTAATTCTACGGGATCAGGTTTTCGCCATGATATAAGCGGCATAATTTTCGTCAAGGCGCGCTTGAAGTTCCGGACTCGCCGGCAAGAACGCTCCGGCGGGGGGCGGGCGGATTCGCGGCGACTAAGTTTTCATTCGTCAAGGCGCGCTTGCAGTTCCAGCGCGGTTTTCAGCGCAGTAACAATACGCCGGTAATGCTGAATACCGTCAAACGCGAGCGAAACGCCTCTGCGGTCTTTGAGCCATTTCTGCGCGGGCTGATACCCTCCGATGTAGTATTCGTACACATCGGGCGGGATATTTTCAAAATATTGTTTTTTGTTGATGTAGACCTTTTCGTCTTTGTAAGACAGCGTTTCTACTTCGTTTGTACCGGGAATGGGAAAATCCGCAAGCCCTTCCGCGGGTTCTACGCCCTCCAGCAGATGCGCCCGCCGCAAAGCCCCGCCGAGAACCGCCAGCCTGCGAAACTGTTCCGCGCCCGCAGGATA
>JAIRPH010000059.1 GCA_031257135.1 Spirochaetaceae bacterium | reverse complement strand
GCCCTGAATGTGGTGATTATCGACGCGTGCCGGTCTAATCCGTTCAAGTGGTGGCGGAACGGGGTTGACGGGTTGAGCGGGGTTCGGAGTCAGCCTGCGGACAGTATTATTGTGTATGCCACGAGCGAGGATTCTGTGGCGTCCGACGGGACTGGGCGGAACGGGGTATTCACGGAGCATTTGCTGAACAACTTGAGGGTTCCCGGTTTGGAAGTTAGCGAGGTGATACGGCGCACCGGCGCGGATGTAATTCGCGCGAGCGGCGGAACCCAGCGTCCTGCGGTATACAATCAGTTTTTCGGCATCGCGTATTTGGGGAGCAGACCGGGCGGAACGCCCGCGCCCGCGCCCCAGCCGCAACCTGCGCCCGCGCCAGCGTCCGCGGCTGTACCGAGCGGCTTTGTGCGGATTCCCGGCGGCACCTTCACGATGGGCAGTCCAGAGTCCGAGCCGGAGCGTTGGGACAATGAAGTACCGCATCGGGTTACGGTGAGTTCCTTTTCTATAAGCAAGTACGAGGTAACGGTAGGGGATTTTCGGCGGTTTGTGAACGCGACCGGATATAAGACGACCGCGGAAACCTCTGGAGGCGGGTATGTATGGACCGGCAAGGCTTGGGAACTGAAATCAGACGCTTCTTGGCGGAATCCGTATTTTACGCAGGGCGATAATCATCCGGTAGTGTTGGTGAGCTGGTACGATGCGGTTGAGTATTGCAACTGGGTAAGCCGGCAGGAAGGTTTGACCCCGGCCTATACGATAAATAAGACTCGGGTTGATCCGAACAATCGGAGTGAGTATGACGAAGTGAAGTGGCTCGTGACGTGGAATCGTTCCGCCAACGGGTATCGGTTGCCGACGGAGGCTGAGTGGGAATACGCGTGCCGGGCTGGGACGACTACGCCGTTTCATACTGGGAATAACATCACTACTTCGCAGGCGAATTACGATGGGCGTTATCCGTATAACGGGAATGCGAAAGGCGTGTATCGGGAGAAGACTTGGGCGGCAGGAAGCGGCGCGGCGAATGCTTGGGGTTTGTACGATATGCATGGGAACGTGTTTGAGTGGTGCTGGGACTGGTATGGGGAGTATTCTACCAGTGCGCAGACTAATCCTGTAGGGGCATCGTCTGGGCTTGCGCGGGTGTGTCGCGGCGGCTCTTGGCGCAATGACGGCGGGAACGGGCGGTCCGCCTGTCGTGCTAGGCTCGATCCGGCGCTTCGGAACATCATTCTGGGGTTTCGGCTGGCGCGCTCTGCGTTCTAGGCGGGCGGGCTTCAAGGAAAAAGCCTCGCGGGGCGGGTCTGTGCGGAATAAAAGTCCGTACAGCCCATCCCGCCCGAACTTAGGTTAAGGTGATATTTGTTTTTTCTTTGATTGCCGGGTCTTGCAGGGGATGTCTGACGCCTCGGCACAAGAGGGTTTCCTTGAAGGCGACGATTTTATCGGCAAGCGAGATAATCCAACCTTCCCGGCAAAGGGGCGGGTGAAACAGCGTCCATGGCCACATATGCGTTCTTATGCAGGAACACTCTTTATCGGTCGCGCCGAATACTTCCCGCGCATTTTTGGCGGCGATTGCGGGATGCGCCCAGCCGTGAAGCAGGTAGCGCATTCCGGGAATGTGCCACTCGTATAGAAAAAAGTCGTGCAGGAGCGCGGCTCTGACGACGCACTTCTTGTCGATACCGGAACTGTTCTCAATCATTGAAAAAGCGTATTCCGCTACGTTAATGCTGTGCGTATAGATACTTATCGTACCGTGAGAAAACGCCTCTTTCCCTTTTTGAAAAAGCTCGTGTTCCAGTATATCTTCTGCGTATTCGTTGAATATATCGTTCATTCTAATCCTATTGTTTTATTAGGTATTCCCGCAAGCGTATTTCTAATACATTTTACGCTGGTCGCCGCCGCGTCGGTTAAAAAAACAACCGCAAAAACGATGTCCACGACCGCCAATGCATCCGCGCCGATAAGCCGAGTCAGCAGTACTCCTGCGTCCCAATAGAAATATATCGATCCAAAGGCTATAAGCCCGAAAAACAGCGATGTCGTTAAGGCGATGCGCTTTTTGTAGTGACACCACTTGGTGAAAGGATAGGTGTCATAATCCCATCCCCGGATGTGAAACACTTTTTCTAAAAAAAGAGCCGCTATATATTCTACCGCGGTACATAATACAACGCCGGCTAGAAATACCAAAACCGGATACGCTTTTAGAGGCGCGCACGCCGCGTATACCGCAAACGCGCCGACCCCGTGAACCGGCACATAGGGTCCTTTGAATACGCCTTTGGAAACAAAACGCTTGCGGACAATTGATTCCATAATCGTTTCGCCAGCCCAGCCGGAAACCGAAAAAAAGAAAAACATAAACACTATCTGTTCTACGGTTAAATGAAACATATCTTTTCCCGCGGTTTTTCCCCTGCTTTTCCCCTATGATACCTTTTGTAGCTTCTTAAAATTCCGGGCGTTCATAATCAGCATTTGCAGACGGTTTTCGATGTTCGCAAAACTGACGTCCGGATCGTAATCCAGCGGCAGAATCAGAATGTCCGGGTAGAGTTCCTTTATCTTCTTGACCACCCCGCGTCCGCATACATGATTAGGCAGACACCCGAAAGGCTGGAGGATAATAAAAGAACGCACCCCTTTTGCGGCGTGATGCAGAATATCCGCGGTTATCAGGAAAGATTCGCCGGACATGATCGAATGATGGATAATCGGATCGCTTAGTTTCGCCGCTTCAGGCAGATGTACCGCAGGCTCAAAAAGGGGATGCTTCCGAGCGAACCGGTCGATTATATCTATGGCGAAATCCGTATACCGGTCGCCGATATTCGCGTACAGCGTGTCAAATAATGAATGACGCACATGAAACGCTTTCATCTCTGATACGGTGTGCATCACGAAAAGCTGACGATAGATATCGTGCATTCGGGGAAGAGCCACCTCAAGACCGTTCTTTTCAAGATACTGCTCTATCTCAAAATTAGAGCCGGGATGAAAGGTCAGCAAATACTCGCCCTGAATAAATACTACTTCCCGGGGATTAGACCGGTCGTAAGCGATTTTACGCATATCGTTTATCGCTTTCCGGTAGGCTTTCAAAGAACCCGGAATTCCGCCTGTAGCGAAGCCGTCGGCGATTTCCACAAAAGCGTTTTCCACAACCCGGTCGGTTTCGCCTTTGTTAAGTTCGTAAGGACGAATCTTCCGGCGCAGAAACTCTAACACATCCGTTTCGATAACCCCCCACATGATATGCGCGTACGTGAGAGGCGTAAACCGCAGTCCGGGATGCGCGTTCTTCAAATCGTGCAAGTCCGTCGCGATAATCGGAACTTGGGGGAATCCCGCGTCGTCAAGGGCTTTTCTGGTCAAGAGCAGATAGTTCGTAAGTCGGCAGTCGCACATGATTTTTCCGGTGCCTACCGCTACTTTGTCAGGATCGTATTTTCCGCTTTTCAGCGCCGCTATGGTTTCGCCGATAACGATCTGCGCGGGAAAACAAACGTCGTTATGCACATACTTTTTTCCCAGAGCTATCGCTTCTTTGCCCCCCATCGGCACCGATTCGGCGCGGTATCCCTCGTTGACCAGACACGCGCTGACAATCAGACTGAATGCCCGGCTCACGTTAGGTATCAATACTATCTTATCGCATCGATCCGTTTTGATATATTTCACCGGATACGGATCAACGAGAGATTTTACCTTCTGAGTTTCTTTCTTTCTGCGGATCGTCACGGTCTCGATAAAAGAACGAACCCGGATACGCAGAGGTCCTGAAATATCGCTTTCATCGAGTTTTAAAATAAGGGGCGATTTCCCGGAAATTTCGTTCATAATGCGGATAATCTCATCGCTGTACAGCGCGTCATGCCCGCACCCAAAACTGTAAATGTCCACATATTCCAACGCCGGATGCTCCGCCGCGGCAATCGCTCCGGCAAGCAGTCGGGCGTGGTTGTTATTGGTAATATCAACCCGGGTATTCCGTAAAGGCATCTTATCGAGATCAGGCAGAGAATCTAACGTCAAAACAGGAATGCCGATGCTCGTAAAATACCGGGACAAATTGTGGCTGATAAGCTCGTCGTACTGATAATGCCTGCCACCGATCACAACCGCGAATTTACCCTGCCGTTCAGCGTAATCAAGGGCTTCCATACCCTTTTCAAGCATAGCCGCGCTGAACTCAGCCAACGCCGCATCCCCCTGCTCTACCGCGGCGAGGCAAACTCCCTCAGGAATGTTAAAAGTATCCTTCATATACCGGCAGAGCTGATAATCCCGGTCTTTCTGGGAAAACCAGTGAAACACCGGCGAATCATAGGGAATGTTTTTTTTGCCCTCAGGATCGTCAGAATACTTTATAACGAGAGGATAGCTTTTCAGCACAGGACAGGTAAAGGTACTGAACTTCTCAAGATTTTCCGAAGGCAGACGATTCAACTGGGGCATAAAAATACGGTCAACCTTGCTGGACAGCAAATCCTGAATATGCCCGTGAACGAGCTTCGCGGGAAAGCATACCGTATCAGAGGTTACATACTGCAAACCTTTCTCGTAGAGCTTCTGAGAACTCTTCCGGGAAACCTTCGTCTTAAAGCCCAAAGCCCCCCAAAATACCTTCCAAAACGGCAGAGTACGCCAAAAATCCAACGCCCTCGGCAGACCGACGGTTATATCCTTTGCGGGCAGAAGCGGCGTGAACTCATATTCTTTGAACAGCAGTTCTTCCCGTACTTTTACCATATCCGGCACGGCCTGCATCTGAGCGGTTAGTTCTTGTACTTTTTCGCGGATCTCCGGATCGGACGGATCTCCTACTAATTCGCCCCGCTCGCACCGGTTGCCGGTTACCCAAGTTAAACCGTTGGAAAAACGGGCAAGCGCGCGGCTACAGTTGTTCCCGCAAAACGGACAGATCAGATTCGCTTCCTGAGTATAACTGAAGGCTTCCAGCGCGGGAAACCCGATGAAACGAGTCCGATCCCCCGTGCCATGAGGCGACGTATAGCCGTTGGACTCTATCTCCCGTTTCGTCAACAGCGCAATGCCTATCGCGCCCATCTCCCCGGGAAACGGCGCCCGTACCACATTCCGACCGAGATACTGTTCCAACGCGCGCAGTACCGCATCGTTCTTAAAAGTTCCGCCCTGCACGACAATCTTATCCCCAAGTTGCCCGGGATTAGAAATTCTAACTACTTTCGTAAACACATTTTCTATGATAGACCGGCAGAGTCCGGACATAATATCGTCAGCCTGTTTGCCGTTCTTCTGTTCCGTGATAATCGTGCTGTTCATAAACACGGTACATCTGCTTCCGAGCCGGGCTGGGTTTTTCGCGCCGAAGGCTGATTCCGCTATGTTTTCTACCGGAATACCCAAGTTTGCGGCGAAATTTTCCAAAAACGAACCGCACCCGGAAGAACAGGCTTCATTCACCGTGATGTTCGTAACAACGCCGTTAGCGATGCTGATCGCCTTCATGTCCTGCCCGCCGATGTCAAGAATAAACGTCGCTCCGGGAACATACTTCTGCGCGGCGGCGGCGTGAGACACTGTTTCTACCGTGTGATAATCCGCGCCGAAGGCTTTATCGAACAGCAATTCCCCATAGCCGGTCGTTCCAAGGGCGATAATATCCAGAGTAACGCCTTGATCCGCATACTTTTTATACATATCAAGCAACGCTTGTTTTACTACTTTTAAAGGCTCCCCTCGATTCGATCCGTAAAAACCGTCAATCACGTTTTCGCGTTCGTCGATCAGCACGAACTTGCTTGTCGTGGAACCCGCGTCGATGCCGAGATATGCCCGCAGAGTATCCCCGGGCTTGAGATTCAACGGGTTTATATTTTGTATCTTGTGCCGGGCTTCAAACAGTTCCCGTTCCTGCCGGGTGCGGAAAAAAACCGCGCCGCTTTTTTCCGCGTTTCCCGCGGCGATTTCCCTAAACATGGAAAGCGAAGTAAGCGCGGCGGTAGGGCTGAAAGGCGCGTCAAAATCCTGAAACATTTCGCTGATCGAAAGCGCGGCGCCGTACGCGATGAGGGTTTCCGGATTTTTGGGGCGGATAATATCCGTTTTCTCCAGCCCAAGCCGTTCGGCGAAAACCTTTATGAGCGTCGGATTGAAGGTGAGGGGTCCGCCCTCGAAAATGACCGGCGGCTTTATTTCAAGCCCTTGCGCCAAGCCGCCGATGGTCTGTTTGGCGATTGCGTGAAACGTTGACAGCGCGATATCTTCCCGCAAGCCCCCCTGATTGAGCAGAGGCTGAATATCGGTCTTAGCGAAGACCCCGCACCGCCCGGAAATATCATATACCTGCGTTCCTCTTGCGGCGAGGGCTTCAAATTCTTCAACGGGAATCCGCAACAGCGAGGCTACTTCGTCGATAAACGCCCCGGTCCCGCCGGCGCAACTTCCGTTCATCCGCATATCTCCTGCGGTCAGCCGGTTTGTTGCGGCGTCATGATAAAAAAACGCAATTTTCGCGTCCTGTCCCCCGAGTTCTATGGCGACCCGCGTCTGGGGATAAAAGGTCCTAACCGCAATGGAATTGGCTACGACTTCCTGAATATACGGCGCGTGAACGGTTTCCGCGATGGCCCGTCCGCCGGACCCGCAAAAAGCCGCCCGAAAATCGTCTTTCGGAAACCGGGAAAAAATCTCTTTGAGAAACGCATAGACCCGCTCGCTTTGACACGCATTATGCCGTTCATAGTTAGAAAAAACGATTTCATTCGTATCCGGCCGGATTACCACGGCTTTTACCGTCGTAGAGCCTACATCAATACCAAGGTGTAACACATTTCCCTCTCACACATAAAGCATACTGTTACACTAAACTATACTGCAATATCAGAGAGATGTCATTAGCGGGAAAAACAAATTTATAGGATTTTATTATTGCGTATAGACTCGCCGATAGATAATACCATACTATAGAAAATATGCCGAAAATAAAAATTTGCGGATTGTTTCGGAAAGAGGATATAGCTTTTGTCAACGAAGCCGAGCCTGATTATATCGGTTTTGTCTTTGCTCAGAGCCGCCGCCGCGTTTCGCCTGCGGACGCGCTGAGGCTTCGGGATGGTCTCAAAGACGGGATTTGTCCGGTCGGGGTTTTCGTGAACCAGCCTATCGAGGAGATTCTCCGGCTGTATCGGGATGGCGCGATCCGTATGATTCAACTGCACGGCGGAGAAGATGAATCTTACATCGCAGAGCTGAAAGCCCTCTGCGCCGCGCCGGTAATCAAGGCTTTCCGGGCTGAGGCATTGGGCGATGCCGGCGCAGTGCAGACTGCGGCGGATTTCGCGCTCTTCGATAACGGCTCAGGGGGAACCGGTCAGACTTTCGATTGGTCTCGGCTTGTTTCTATAGAAAATCCGTGGTTTCTTGCCGGAGGGATTTCCCTTGACAATATCGATCAGGCGGCGCGCCTCAAACCTTACTGCATAGACGTCAGTACCGGCGCGGAAACTAACGGAATAAAAGACCGGAATAAAATCATCGAGTTAGTCCGGCGGGTTAAACAAACCGTGTGAAAATTAGTCCGGCGGGTTAAACAAACCCCGTGAAAACTACCGCGCAAAGCGGCGCATACGAATACTCAATGCCAAGCCTATGCCCATCATGGCGGCGATAACCGAAGAGCCTCCGTAGGACATAAACAGCAGAGGAATACCGGTAATGGGCATCATGCCCATCGTCATTCCCGCGTTGATCATAAAATGAAAGATATACAGCGCGGATAAGCCTGCGGCGATATAGGCTCCGAAAGCGTCCGCCGCGGTAGCCATGATCCGCACCATCCGCACAGAAATCAGGAGAAACAGCATAAACATAATAAGTCCTCCCACAAAGCCCCACTCTTCAGAGAAAATCGAGAAAATAAAGTCCGTGCTTTGCTGAGGCAGATAGCGGTAGTGACTGTGCGTTCCTGCAAGATAACCCTTGCCCATAAAACCGCCTGAACCGATTGCCGTAAGGGATTGAATGATATGCCACCCCGCGCCCTGCGGATCAATATCGGGATTGAGAAAAATAATGAGCCGCTCTTTCTGATAGACTTTGAGAATCTTGTTTACCATATAGGAGCCGCCTAGAGAAAACACAATAACTAAACAGGCGTAGAGAATCCAGAAAAAATAACCTTTCTTATACAAGAGAAGTCCGAGAAGCGCAATAAGCGCAATAAGCCCCAAAGCAAGACAGATAACCGATACAAAACGGCTGTTGGTAAGCATAGTGATCGCCGGATATATATCGGCTTTGGTGGCTTTCAGAATATAATCCTGCCAGAGCGTCAAAAATAAGAGAAACGCCGCCAGTCCAATCACAAATACTAAAAAAAGCACATATCTAATAGGAACTCCCGCAATAAAACACATAATCAAAAGAATAGGAATGAATACTAAAGACGTTCCCAAATCAGGTTGCATCAGAATAAGTCCCATCGGAATAAAGGCGATGAGACAGGAAATAAAAAACCGTACAACTGACTTCGTTTTTTCTTTGGAAGAATCCAGATACCGGGCAAGTAAAAGAATCGTCGTAATTTTAGTGAATTCAGATACCTGAATCCCGAATATCCCCACGCCGATCCATGCCCGCGCGCCGCTGACGTATCGTCCGAATTTAAGGGTATATATCAAGAGTATCAGCGTTCCCAAATAGGCGTATAACGCAATTCCCTGAAACCGCCGGTAATTGATCATCGAAAGAATCAGCGCGATCAGGAAACCGCTTCCTCCCCAGACGATCTGTTTTACATACTCGTAAGACACCAATTCTCCCGTAGCGGTTACGCCGGAGGAGTAGATAAAAAGAATTCCAAAAGTAGTCAGCGTAATCGATGCGATCAACAGCAGAAAATCGATTCCTAAAATATCTTTTACTTTCATGGTTTTGTTCTCCTACTCTCTGCGGGCTGACGCCGCAGGCTGATACAGCGGACCTAAAACCGCTACCGCCTCTTCGTAGGTCTGATCGGCGAAGATGCCCTGATAAATAATCGCCGTCGCGTAAGGCGACCACCATTCCCAATTATTCACGGCTTCTACAATAATAGAAACTACTATCCGCTCGTCGGGCTTATTCGTTTCATAGGGAGCAAACGAGGCAAGCCACGAATGCCAGTGGTTTTGCAGTCCAACCTCGCTGGTGCCGGTTTTGCCGGCAATCTCGACAGCGTTGATGTTCACCGGAAACCGGGCGGTTCCATCAGAGATAACTCCCCGCATATCCCGGCGGACAGCCCGCAAAATACTCGGACTAATATCGCTTTTATGCAGGACTTTAGGTTCAACGGAACTTTCTATTTCGCCGGTAATCGGATTCCGTACTTCCTTCAAAACGTGGGGTTCGTAAATAGTACCGTTGTTTACGGTCATAGCCACCATATTCGCCATTTGAAGGGGCGTAACGAGCGTGTAGCCCTGCCCGATAGACATATTCATGGTGTCCCCGTTTTGCCACCGCTCATGGAAACGCCGCTCCTTCCACTGAGGCGTAGGAATAAAACCCGCGATTTCATTCGGCAGGTCGATGTTGGTCATCTCTCCGTATCCGTAATCTTTTGCGTAAGAAACAATCCGTTCCACCCCAAGATGCTCCCGCCCCACAACCCAGTAGTAAATATCGCAGGACTGCGCCATAGCCTGATGCAGATTAACCCACCCGTGTCCGGGCTTGCGGATATGACACCGCCAGAGCCGGTCGCCGTAGGCGATTTCTCCCGGACATTCTACGACTTTATCCTGAGGGAACGCGTTTTCCGCGTAAATGCCGGTAGACATCACAATCTTAAAGGTAGACCCCGGAGGATAACTCGATTGAATAGCCCGATTGAGAAACGGTTTATTCGGATCGTTCAGGAGCGTCTGATACCGGACGCTCATATCGCTTTGATTAAAAATATTCGGATCGTAATACGGATACGAAACCATCGCGAGAATCTCGCCGGTAGTGGGCCGCAGTACCACCGCCGCGCCGATGCGTTTCCCCAGCGCTTTTTCCACAAGGGTCTGAATAGAACGATCTATAGTCAGTGCCAGATTTTTACCCATCTCAGGCGGTTCTCTGACGGTTACTTCGTTAGACACCCGCCGTCCTTTTACATCGACGGTACGGATTTCTCTGCCTTCTTTGCCTCGAAGCAGTTCGTCGTACTGCTTTTCTATGCCCATTTTGCCGATAATATCGCCCATGCGGTAGTTCTGATTAAACAGCTTTAAAAGCTCGTCTTGAGTGATGTTTCCTACATACCCCAAAATATGAGAAAGACTGCCCGGATCGACATATTGCCGTAAAGGTTTAGACTGCCAAGTAACCCCGGGAAGAGAATCTTTGTGTTCCGCCAGAGCCGCAACCGTTTCAAAAGGCACGTTCACGGCGATTTCTACGGGCTGATACAAGGTATAATATCGGGGCGGAATCTTGTAGTCGATGACCTCCCGGTTGACCCCAAGAATTGCGGCAACCTGTCCGATAATATCCGGGAGTTCCGATTCCGGCGCGTCCGCGGGAGTAATGCTTACCGCAAAAGAATCCACGTTCATGGCTAAAGGCTGAGTAAAACTGCGGTCGTAAATCTCTCCCCGCTGGGCGGGAATAGTCGTAGCTCTGCGGGCTATCTTCTGCGCGGCCGATACATATATCTCGCCGTTAAGAATCTGCATATTGAACAGCTTGAGTCCGTAGATAACGAAAACAGTAATAAAAATAACCATGAGAACCTTGATTCGTCCCGCAGGACGAGGATCGCCGTTGTTCGACTGCGGCAGTGACGGGGGCATCAGATTTTCCTCTCTCCAATAAGCAGTGATTTAAATAGCTTTAAAAAAGCAAATATAAAAGGCGCGGAAAACGTGTTAAAAGCCATCTCAACCCATACCATAGGCGCGTCAAAACGATACGCCGGCACCCCTTGGGTAAACAACAGATGAAGTCCCGAAAGGAGCAGAGCTTTGAGACCGGTCGCTCCGGCGCAGAGGAACATCGGCAGAAAAATAGCGTCCAGATAGAACGCCCCTTTGATAAGCCCTGCAAGCGCGCCGATAAGGGTGCGGATAAACATATTCAGTCCCAAAGGCGCGCCGGATAGACAGTCCAGCATAAACCCGGAAAAAAAACCCGTCAGTTGTCCGGTCATGGTGCCGTTGTTATACGCGGAAAATACCATGATCACGAGAACTAAATCGGGAACCGCATGATATACCGCAAGCCGGCGCAGGAGCGTCGATTGAAGCATAGCCGCTAACAGGGCGAATCCGACCGCGCCTAACACATTCTTAGCCATTCGGAGCCTCTGGGGACGGCGGCGGTTCCGTTTGGCGTACGGCATGAGCGTCGATGACGAATATATGCTCAAGCCGGGAAAAATCCACCGCGCTTTCCAATTCTACATTCATGGAAATCTCATTTTCCTGATACAAGATATTGCTTACTCTGCCTATGGTTATCCCCGGAGCGTACACGCTGTTTTGCCCGCCGATGCCGCTGGTAATCACCGCGTCTCCGACGCTGATTTCATCTCTTGCCCGCTTCTGGACGAACCGCATGAGCAACGGCGCTTCAGGTCCGCCCTGTCCTTCCACGATTCCTTCAAACCGGGATTCCGCAAGTCTGGCGGGAATATAGGAACTCCCGTCATACACCGGCATCACGAGGCTTTCAAACATTCCCACTTGAATCACCTTGCCTACCAAGCCTTGGATGCCGTTCTGATAGGCGATAACCGGCATATCTTTCCTGATTCCTGTTTTGCTTCCCTTGTTGATGACAAATGCGGAAAACAGGTTGTCCGGGTCCCGTCCGGTAATCTCCGCGGCAATCGAGCTGTACTCAAGCCGCTCCGCAAAACCGAGCTGTTCCCGAAGCCGCCGGTTTTCCTGCCGTATTTCTGCGGTACTTCGTTCCAGTTTTTCGTATTCGGTTACTCGTCTGGTCAATTCCGCGTATTCTTCCCGGAGTTTAGCAAGCTCCTGAACGGAGAGCGCGGTTCGGGACACAAAGGAAGAAACCTCGTGGATGCCATTACGAACCCCTAGAAAGAAGGACAAACCGAGGTCCCTGAAATCTATGATGAAACTGCTGTTTGAAAAGTACAGTATCAAAAAAGAAAGCAAGGTGAGTACCACAAAAACATAGACATCCGCAACCGCGTGTTCTTTTTGTTTTTTCCCCTCATCCATCCTCGGCATCCTAGTTGTTCAGGCTGTCGTAAATACTGCGGTTATTATCGAAATTCCGGGCGTATTCAAAGTATTTTCCCGCTCCCAAGGCGACGCAGTCCAGAGGATTTTCCGCGATAATAACCGGAACTCCGGTTTCTTTGGACACCAGCTTGTGCAGTCCTTTGAGCAAAGACCCGCCGCCGGTCATTACGATGCCTCGTTCTACGATATCCGCGGCCAATTCCGCGGGAGTCTGTCCCAGGGTCGCCTTAATGACTTCAATGATCTGATTAATCGGGTCTTTGAGAGCTTCCCGGACTTCAACCGAATCAATTTCCAGCCGCCGGGGAAGTCCGGTAATGGCGTCAGTTCCCTTAATCTCAACCTTCTCGATAGTTTTATCCGGGGCGGCGTTTCCGATTTCGATTTTGAGGCGTTCCGCGGTCTGCTCGCCGATGATAAGGTTATGGACGCTCCGGACCTGTTTGATAATCGCTTCGTCGAATTCATCGCCTCCGAGCCGGATCGCGTTCGTAACAACCATGCCTCCCAGAGAGATAACCGAAACTTCCGTGGTGCCTCCGCCGATGTCGCAGACCATGTGTCCCATAGGTTCCCATATCTGAATATCTGCCCCGATTGCCGCGGCAAGGCTTTCCTCGATAACCATTACATCCCGGGCGCCGGCTTTGTAGGCGCTTTCTTCCACCGCCCGGCGTTCAACTTCGGTGATGCACGAGGGAATCCCGATAACCATCCGAGGCTTTACCACCCGAAAGGGACCTCTCGGCAGGACTTTAGAGATGAAAAACCGGATCATCTTCTCGCAGGATTCAAGGTCCGCAATAACGCCGTCCCGCATGGGTCTGATGGCGATAATATTTCCCGGGGTTTTCCAGAGCATCCGTTTTGCGTCCGCGCCGACTGCTACCACCCGTTTCGTACCCCGTTCGACGGCTACTACTGAAGGCTCATTTAAAACAATGCCTTTGCCTTGTATATAGATAAGGGTATTACAAGTCCCTAAATCGATGCCTATATCAGATGCATTACTTCCAAACATATTCCCTCCATTTCATGTTCCTGCCCTTACATATTAAGCCGTATTCGCGCCTGTTTATGGGCTGGGTCTATTCGTATTGCTTTTCGCCATTCCGCTCTGGCTCTGGTCGGATCGTTATTTGCCGCGTAGATTTCACCCAACTGATAATGGGCTTCCGCATTTTCGCCGCCTTCGGTAAGAATAGCCGCATACTGACGTTCCGCTCCTTTGGTATCCCCGCGTTTTCTCAAGATTTCCCCAACCAGCAGACGGGCGGCCATTATCCGCTTAGAATCTCTGGAAGTTTCAACGCAACGCATGAGATAAGCGTGAGCCGCCTCCAGCTCATTAAGCTCGATATAGGAACGGGCAATAGCAAGAAACAGCAAGTCTGAAGGGTACATCACATCCTTTGTATCATCGGAAAGAGGCTGGCTAATCTCTAGGGGGTTCAACGCCAAGGAAAAAGAAGCTACACTGCTTCGGTAATCCCGGAGCGACGCATAGGCAAGCCCTAAATATTCGGGAATATCCGGAGCCGCATAGGAGGCGTCTCTCGCTTCTTCAAGGAATTTCACCGCCAAATCCGCATAGCCGAAACCCTTGTAGTAGTAGGCTTTTCCTAACACATACTGAAGCCGTCCGTCTTCGGCGCCGTTTTTGACAAGCAGGGCTTTTCGGAGGGACCAGATGCAGGTATCAATATAAGATTGGGTATCGTAGTTGTTGATCTGAGCGATAGCGAGCTGATACGCGGAAAAACCCCGGACCGTCAACAGGAAATGATCCATAGGCTTACCGTTCAGCATCTCTCCGCTTATGGAAAAGGCTTTGTCATAGGCGGCTTCTTCCCACAGTTGGGCAAGGTCCTGTTTTTCATTCCCCAGCTTTTTTTTCCAGTCTTTAAAGAAGACAAACCCCAGGGAAATTATGGCTATAATCAGTATGGCTATAAGAGCCGTATATAAGGTCTGTTTCCAATGAATCTGTATCTCATAGCCAGACCGGGAATAGGTATTCGTCATAGTGTTATTAAGGTATACCGGTTTTATCATAAAAAGTCAAAGGGTAACACCCTTATATCAAGAAAAAAAGCGATGCATCATAAGCCGGGTTCTGTTCTCAAAGACCTTTGAGCCTCAAGCTCAGGGACCTTGAGTTGCCGCCATCTATCTTGTCTGCGCCTTACGGCGCAGATCCACGCAGTCTACCCGCGGCATAAACGGGCAGTTCCGCCGCCGTTTGACTTTGCTCCTGATGAGGCTTGCCGCGCCGGAACCGTCGCCGGTTCCGCGGTAGGCTCTTACCCTGCCGTTTCACCCTTACCGCCCCGCGCAAGCGGGACGGCGGTCTGCTTTCTGTTGCGCTTGCTGTCGGGTTTAAAACCCGCCCGGGCGTTACCCGGCATCATGCCCTGCGGAGCCCGGACTTTCCTCACCGCTCTCAAGAGCGGCGCGGCGGCACGATGCATCGCTCAAAATTACTCGTCATAGTCAATCGGTACTTTATCGTCCTCCTCTTCCTCTTCTTCAAAGTCTTCTTCTTCCTCTTCGTCCAGATCGGCAAGGCTTCCGGCGTCGTCGGCGTCGAAAAAGTATTCGGTTCCTTCTTCGGATTCTTCATAGAAGAGAATACGGGAACAGTAGGGACAAAAGACTATTTCCTCTCCAAGCCGGACCATGTTGGCGAACTGTACCGGAAGTATCATGTGACAGCCCATACATACTCCGCCTTTGATTGCCACAATGCCTCTGCCCATTTTGTTTCGGATGATCCGCTCGAACTTAAAGAGCGCCTCTTCGTCAAGACCGGGCTTCACCGCATCTTCTCTGGCTTTAAGCTGTTCCGCCTGAACCTTTTTTTCCGCCACTTCCGCCTCGATTCCAGCCCGGCGTTCTGCAAGTTCCTGTTCCTGCTGTTCAATGATCGCGGCGCTCTGCTTCATTTGCTCATTCAGGTCAGACAAAATCCGCTCTTGGTGTTGCAATTCCTTGCGGTACTGCTGTTCTCTTTCGGAGGCGTCCCGGATTTCTTTGTCTAAGGCTTCGTACTCCCGCTGGGTGCTGATGGAATCCATATTCTTTTCAGCTCCTTCGCGGGAACGTTCCGCGTCAAGAAGCAGATTCCGATACTCTGACTCCAAGGTTTTGGCTTTTTCATATTCCTGATTTTTCTCGATAAACGTCCGTTTAAGCCGGGAGAGCATTTCCTCCTGATTAACTAGAATTTTAGGGATTTCCTGAATCGCCTGTTCCAGCTTTATCTTTTGAGAAAGTATATCCTGCAAGGTCCGCAGTTTCTCAAAAACATCTTCCATTAGCAACGCCATATCCTCCCCTTCAATGGTCCAAGTAGTCTTTTAAGCGGCGGCTCCGTTTCGGGTGCCGCAGACGCCGGAGGGCTTTCGCTTCGATCTGCCTGATCCGTTCTCTGGTAACGTTAAAGTACAGTCCCACTTCTTCCAACGTTAGGGAATAGCCGTCGTTCAGACCGAACCGCATACTGAGGACCTCCTGCTCTCTGGCAGGCAGGGTAGACAGTACCGCTGAAAGCTGTTCCTGAAGAAGGGTAAACGCGGTGAGACTCGCGGGATTTTCCACTTCTTTGTCTTCGATAAAATCCCCAAGGAGAGAATCTTCTTCTTCTCCGATAGGGGTTTCTAAACTTATCGGCTCTCGGGCGACGTTTTTAACCGATTTTACCCGCTGGGCATTCCAGCCGAGCCGCTCGGCGATTTCCTCGTCTGTAGGCTCTCGCCCGAGAACCTGCATAAGCTGACGGGATTCCCGGACAACCTTGTTGATCTGCTCGATCATGTGAACCGGAACCCGTATCGTCCGAGCCTGATCCGAAATCGACCGGGTAATGGCTTGCCGAATCCACCAGGTGGCGTAGGTGGAAAATTTGAATCCCTTCTGGTACTCGAATTTTTCTACCGCCTTGATAAGACCGATGTTGCCTTCTTGAACCAGATCGAAAAAATGCAGTCCCCGATTGGTATACTTCTTGGCGATAGATACTACCAGCCGCAGGTTCGCCTTGATGAGCCGGTCTTTGGCGTTTTTCATCATGTTTCTGCCTCGGTTAATTTCCTTCGCCATGAGGTTAATACATTCGATAGACTCTTCAAATTCGGCTTCCATCTGCCGGAGCCGTTTTTCAGTAACCTGAATGATCCGGATTTTCTCTTTGATTTCGTCTGAGGTAAGGTTCAGCTCCGCTTCGAGACGTTCCCGTTCCTCTTTTATCGTGAGGTTTCTGCCTAGAACCCGCAGTTCTTTGATCGACCGGACCCGCAGATGCTTTTCTATCCGTTCCTGCTCTTTTTTATACCGCTTAATTTTTTTCGCGGCTTGGATAAACTTTTCGGAAAATTCGGCGATCTCTTCGGGATGAATTTCCGCGGCGTCAACGGCTTCCATAATGCGGGACCGCAGGGTTTGCAGTTCCTGATCCTCGAAGATATTCATCCCCCGGCTCATAAGCCGCCGTTTGAGGTCGATATAATTTTTGAGGTCCCCTAAGATAAGCCGCAGAGTTTCCTTATAAAACTGACTCAGCCGCCGGCGCTCGGTCATGTGTTCGGTGATCTCTTTTTTGGTGAGATTCATTTCCCGGAGGTCTTTTTTGGAAAACGCTTTCTGAGCGATGTGATAAAATTCGAGGATGATCATCCCGGACCGTTTTATCACGCCTTTGATGATATGCTCCCCTTCCTCCATCTGCTTGGAAAGCTCGATTTCCTGTTCCCCGGTGAGCAGGTTTTCCCTACCGATTTCCCGCAGATAGAGCCTGATAGGATCGTCTACGGACGATTCTTTCTCGCTGTAAACCAGACGTTTCTTCTCGGAATCGGGAAGTTTCCGGTTTTCTGAGTCCCCTTCATCTTCAGCGGAGGCGTCTTCCTCAATAAGCTGGACGTTGTTTTCCTCCAATAAAATCATAACCTGTTCGATTTTATCGGAATTGGCGATATGCTCTGGGAGATAATCGGACAATTCCTCATAAGACAGGGACTTTTTTTCTTTTGCGTACGCGATCAGTTTGGCAATAGCGGGATCAAGCTGTAAATCAGTCATACGTTATCTTCCTTACCCTGATGTAATTCAGCATCAATATGCATTTTTTCAGCAAGGAGTTCCTCCAAACGAGTTTCCTCATGGAAATCATTCCTCGTTTCACTGGCGTTCTTTTTGGCGGCGTTAATCGCCGTAATCAGTTCGATACGCCTTTTTTCAAGCCGCCGGCGGGTACATTTTTGTATGCCATCCCATAGCAGTTTTTCGGGATTCGCTAAAAAATATTTTGAACGCCCTGTTTCAACCACAAAATTCCGTACCTCTTCCGAGCGTATCCGAGCCAACAGCGCGTCTATACCCGACTCGTCGTTGATATAGCACGCTTCTAAAGCCTCAAAAAGCTCTTTAGCCCTCGGGTCCTCTACGTCCTTGATCAAAAGTTTAGTACGAAGCCCGGGATACAGCCGCTGATTCAGCGACACGGCGATAAGCATATACAGCTCATCGTTAATCCGCGCGGTTTTTGGACTTTTAAGAGCTTCGCGCTCCCCTTTTCCTCCCGAATAGGTCCGTGAATTTCGAGTAAAATCATTGCGTATCGCCGTCCGGTCAACCCCGAAGGCGTCGGCAATCTGTTCAATAGCCGTCTCCCTTGAAACATCCGAATCAAGGGTTTCCAAATAGGGAAACAAATACGTTACCGCCTTGGTCTTGCCTTCAGCGTTGGATAGGTCAAAAAGAGATTTACTATGGAACATAAGATATTCACAATCAAGCATAAAACATTTTACATAGCCCTGCAATACCTCAGCCCCAAGTTCTTTTAAAATATCCGCAGGGTCTTTAAACGCCTCGGTATCCTTGCCCGGAACCACCACCGCGCAGGACAATCCGTTCCGCCGGCAGGTCAGGATGCCCCGGACAGCGGCGTCTCGTCCCGCCCGGTCAGCGTCGAAGACGAGATAAGCCCGTTCAGCCCACCGCCGCAAAAGCCGGGCTTGCTCGTCGGTAAGAGCGGTCCCCAGCGGGGCTACCACATTCGT
>JAIRPH010000021.1 GCA_031257135.1 Spirochaetaceae bacterium | reverse complement strand
CGTCATATCCCGGTAAGGGACGTGCGCGGAAACCGCGGTCAGCCCCGCTTTATCGAGGGACGCCTTGAATTGGCTTGCCGTCTTGCCGTAGGAAGACGCCAACGCTAATTCCACATACTGATAGCCCGCTCCGGCTACCTGCGCGAGGGTTCCGTCAAAATCCTGCGCCAATTCGTCTCGTACATTGTACAACTGCAACATAATGGGGAGCATACTTGCCTCCTGTAAGGTTATAACTAAGTATCTCATACTTGAGCAAACCGGTCAATCGCTCGATTTAGAGCTTTGCTTTTTTTTCGGTAATATCGTATAAAAAATCACCGGAATGTTCACAGAAAGGTATGCTCCGGAAACTGCCGCACCTGAAATTCCCTCGGCTGACTACCGATCTTTTCCCAACAACTTGGTCCCGATCAAAACCCGGAATCTTCAAGGCTTCAGCAAATACGGTCGTAATGCCTCCTTCGTATGATCCGTAAAATACCGCGCTGGAATAATCTAGCCATTGGACCATTATAAAGGATACTATATAGGAAACAGTCCTTCCCGCATTAGAGCTGTTATCGTTATAAGGCAAAAGAAACTCAACGTTAAGCGCAAAATGTTCCGCTCTTCCCTTAACAATGGCTTCCTTCACCAAATCTTATTCCTTGCCTTCTTACCCTGTGCCAGACACCGATATTGTCTGGCTTGCGTTTCGGGTAAACAGCGCAACAGGGTCCGTGAGGCTGTCGATAAGCCCGAAAATCCGCCTCAGCCAGTGAAACAGCCCGCCGAACCGCCACTGCTCCGGCTTTTTCACCAGATTTGCCTTCACCGGATTCTCGTCGATATATTCCGATACCCGCTCAAAGTCCCGCTCATCCTTGATTATCCGTGAAAAGAACCGTTCTCCCCACAAATGTCCCTTAGTATTGTGCCTTTTATTCCACCATTTGGCAAAATTACACTTAATCCACTGCATGATCTTGGACAAAGATACATCGGGTCCGGGCTTAATGAGAAAATGAATGTGGTTGTCCATGATGGTAAAGTTCCACAATTTGAAGGAAAACCGTTTTTTCGCCTTAGCCACGAAGTCTAGGAAACCTTGTTTGAACTCCGGCTCCCGTAACGCCGGATCGTCATGGTCGATTTTCGAGGCAACGTGATATGTCGCCCCTTCCAAAAGTATTCGCAATGATCTCATACTTCTTATATGCTACGGAAACATAGTTTTGCTTTTATTTCGCTGCTAAGTGTCAGACATATTATGCGGCGATTATCCCGATTCGAGAGCTTTTCCTAAATCTTGTTGGGGGATGCCCCAGTTCCTGCCGAAACGTCGCAAAAGCCGGTCCGAGAGGTCCATAAATCGGGAGAATACGCCTTGCCTGCGGGGAAAGAGGGCATCCGAGAAGCCGCCGAAAGCCCCTCGATTTACAATGATCTCCCAGAATCGGGCGAAATTTTTTATTCTATCTAGCTCAGGCCGAGAAAGCGCGCCGGTCTCTGACACCTCGTAGGGCGGCTCCAGGGCGTAGCGCATCTGCTGAGATGCCGTATGCCGGTTCAAAGGCGTTCCGGGCAGGCATTTCAGGATTCCGACCTGAATCTCCGTAGGTCCTGCCTGCCAAAGCCGGTCAAAACCAGCGGCAAAAGATGAAATATCTTCCGCCGGTAAGCCGGCAATCAAATCGGTATGTACTATTGCATTAGTTTTTTCGCTCAGGAAACGCAGAACTTCAAGTTCCTTTTCAGGATCGCTTTGCCGTCCTATAAGCTCTGCGGTTACGGGATTAAACGTCTGGATTCCCAGTTCCAGCCGCAGGGTCCCCGGGGGAAACGCGCTCACGGTCTGCCGGAGTTCCAGCGGAAACCGGGACGGAATCATCTCAAAGTGAACGTATTGAGGCGGAACCAAACGTTCAAGAAAGAATTCTAGAATACGCCGCGCCCGAGGGATGTTCAGATTAAAAGAGCGATCCAAAAATTTAAACGCTTTAGCTCCTCGGCGGATAAGGACATCCATTTCTTTAAGAAACGAATCTAATGGAAATTCCCGAAGACCGCTTCGGGAACTGAGACAAAACTCGCACCCGAAAGGACATCCTCGGGAGGCTTCCACATAGATCAGCTTACGCCGCAGGTCTTCGTCGGTGTAGAGCCGATACCCCGGATCAAGCTCTGCAAGCTCCGCCGGAGGAGCCGCCGTAATCTTCAGCGGAGGAGCCGGTAATCCGTCTAATACGGTTCCGCACAGTTCTCTGAACGCCTGTTCTCCCTCGCCCCGGATGATCCAATCTGCATATTGGAATAGGTCTGCCTCCGCCGGCAGATGAGACGCTTCGGGACCGCCAAGAATTACCGCAGGCTTCGGCGCGGCGTCCTTACGCCAAGCCTTATCGAGAATTTGTAGAAGTTCCGCGGTTGCCTTGTGATTCCAGATGGATACCGAAATACCCAGAATCCGGGGACGAGCCTCAATAATGAGATCGGCTTGCTCTGTTACAGGCTGGCGTAACGCAAATTCGAGAATTTCAGCCTGAGACTCGTAACTGCCGAGATTCGCCTTGAGAAGCCGAAGCGATAGAGCCGGATGAATCCATTTAGCGTTAATCGCAACTAAAAGTATATTAGGCATAATCAGCCTTCCTCTCAATAAAGATGTCTGACACTAGTTTAGCTGTCTGAGCATATCCTGTTTATCAGAGCGGGTAAAGCGCGGATTGCTGGTATTGTTTTAGGCTACAATCTTAAAATAAAGTAAAAAAGCGAGAAATATAGGGTCTATGGTCTTGACAAAAAATTATGCGGTTTAGTATTATTATATATGTTAGTTGCGTTCGTAGCTCAGATGGATAGAGCGACGGACTTCGAATCCGTAGGGCGCAGGTTCGAGTCCTGTCGGACGCATAAAAACATGGGCCGCTAGCTCAGCTGGTAGAGCAACAGACTCTTAATCTGTGGGTCGAAGGTTCGATCCCTTCGCGGCTCAAAGAGTTAGAAATAAAATGCAGATAGTGGAAATTGTCCGCCGCGGTAAGGACCATACTCGGGTACGATTTGAAAACGGCGCTGTTGAAGAGGTTCCTAACGCCTACGCTGAAGCTGGTAAAGACTATATCTCAGTTGCTATGTTGAAGTCCTCTGAGCGGTATGTTCGATATGAGGGAGAACACATTACGGCGCGGCTTGAAAACGGACGTATCGTTACCATACGGAATAAAGATAATATATGTAGCGCCACCATAGCCCGTAGCCGGCGGATATGGGGCGTATCGAAAGTGTGGTGTTTGTTTCTCATGGAAGCTGTCAAAGAGATGTCTTTTGCCTCGGCGGTTGACTATTTCGAGAAACGCCGAATCTCTATGCAGGTTTCGGGGTGAGGGTTATCGCTTTCGCCGCAAGCTCAGTGCCTCTCCGATGAACATACGGTGATAGTCTTTAAGCGGATACAGGGTCTCAATAGATGAATCAAGAAACTGCCGAGGATCAAAGTCGTGAACATAGAGTTTCCGGCAGGCGATAACTTCTTCGGCTTCCTGAAAGGCGATACCGCCATCGCTGAAGGCGATAGGAGTTAAGCCGGACGCCTCAGCTTTATCGGTATCTCTGCCCGATTTTGCGCCGCAGACCTCCAATGCCCGGCGGTAAGAGGCGTCAAAGAAAGAAAGCGTAAACAGGGCATTGTCATTCGCCAGAGCGTAGGTAAAGCGGGTAGGTCTGATGAACATAAACGCTACATTTTTCCCCCATAACACTCCCAAACCTCCCCAAGAAGCGGTCATGGTGTTCCAATTCCCTTTCTCTTCCGTAGTATTACCGCACGTGATGAGCATCCAGTCATCTGCAATACGGGCAACCGGAGAGCCAGAGAACTCCCGGATATGCGTTTCGATCCATTCAGTCCCCGCGGGGACAACTTTTCGCTGTTCCATACTGTTACTCCTGATTAAATACGTTTTACAACGTTATTCTACAAAGGATCGGGGTAAATATCAAGCCCTTATGCTTTAGCAATTCTATCCGTTATATTCCAATCAAATAGAATACCCATATACTGATCTTTATGATTCCGCAGTTTTTCATACATCGCGCCGCAGTCAGCGGGCGATGCGATTTCAGTCAGCAAGGGTTCCAGTGTCAGCCGCTTACGCGAAATAAGCTCGATAATCAACTCGGAATTCCGCTCCAGCGAATGTTTGACAAAGGGCGTCCGGTTGACCGGGTACCGCCACTCGTGGGCGCCCTTTAACGTAACGTTGAAAGCCGCCAGATGAGTCCGGTTGAGGAAGGGAGTCACGTCGGTTTCGTATTTGCCCCGTGGACTACCGAGAAAGATCATCTCGCCGTTTTGCTCGACCCATTCGGCGGCTTTGATGTTCATTGACGGCACGCCGGTCGCCTCGATAAGGGTTGACGCCATATAGCCGCCAGTAAAACGCTTTATCTCTGTGGCAACATCCTGATTTGAAGCGTTGATAACCAGTTCAGCCCCGCATTGTTTGGCGATATCAAGCCGTTTTTCGGCGATATCAATGGCGATAGTCTTTGCTCCCTGCAATTTCGCCAGTTGCATCGCCATATTACCGACCAGTCCCTGACCGGTAACTGCCGTAAAATCGCCCCATTCAATATCAGAAGCGCGTATCGCCGTGGCGGCGATAGAAGCTATACGGACAAAAGGAATCCATTTCAGATCGATTTCTTTAGGAACCTTCAGAAAAACCCCTTCGGGAGACATAATTTCGTATAACGTATGACTGCCGTAACAGAAAACCATGTCTCCCGGCGAAAAATCCGTAATGCCTGTCCCGATTTTCACCACCTCAGCCGCGCAGGAATAACCCGGCGTTCCCGGCAGGGCAAACCAGCTTTCTCCCCCGGAAAGGCAGGCAAGCTCGGTTCCGGTGGAAATTATCGAGTACCTTTTTTTTAGAAGCACCTGCCCCGGCGCAATCGCGTTTTCGTCAAGGCTTTCGTCGAGCAGTTTAGCGCTCCATGGTTTTTCAAAAACCACTTTCTTGTTATTTAGCATAATCACTCCTTGTAAAAAAAATCAGCCTTTAACCGTACCGGCAGTCATGCCGACAATTATCTTTTTATAGAACAGGCAATACACCGCAATCACCGGAATAAGGGAAACCGCCATGCCCGCCATAAATTGGGTGTATTGGGCAGTATATGCGCCCTGAAAATTCCGCAGTCCGATAGGAATTGTTTTGAGGGCGTTATCCCTGATAAGCACCAGCGCAAAAGGAAATTCGTTCCATGTGTTCATAAAGGTGAGGATAATTACCGTTGCCAGCACGGGGCGGCACAGGGGCATGATAATCGTGAACATGGTACGCACCATGGAACTGCCGTCGATCAACGCGGCTTCTTCCAGTTCAATGGGTATTGACCCGATAAAACTCTCAATCAGAAATACCGCCATAGGCATAGCAAAAGATACATATACCGGCAGTAATGTCAGTCGGTTGTTCAGAAAATTGAGTATCCGATACTCGACAAACAATGGAACCATCAGGGAATGAACCGGAATCAACATTCCCGCCACAAACAAACCGTAAATCAATGTCCGAGCTTTAAAGCTAAAACGAGACAAGAAATATGCCGCGATAAAAGCGGCTAACACTACCAGAACTACGGTAATCACGCAGTTAAACAGCGAATTGAGGGCATATTCCCCCATGCGTCCGGTTTTGATCGCGTTTAAATAATTGGAAAAAACAGGGCGTTTAGGCAGTGAAATAATATTGAGCGCGAATTCCGCTTCGGTTTTGAGCGATGAATAGAGCATCCACACAAAAGGGAAAACGCTTACCCCGGAAAAAAACAGCATGACGGCGTTCAGTATAAATCGGACGGTTTTTCTTCCGGCCTTAGCCGCAAACTTATTCATACTGTTTGCCTCCCAGCAGTTTCCGCGAACCCATGGTAAGGATGACGCTTAAAATCAAAATGCCGATTGAGATAGTCGCTCCGTAACTCAGCTTCATGCGGTCAAAAGAAATTTTGTACGAATACAAAGCCAGCACCTGACTGCTCTTGCCGGGACCGCCGTTGGTCAGCACCAGAATATGATCGAAAATTTTCATGGTTCCTGAAACGCATATCATCACAGCCACTTTGAAGGTATCATAGATCATGGGCAGGGTAATGTGGATTGAACGCTGAAAATCATTACAGCCGTCAAGTCCGGCACATTCCAAAATTTCTTCGGGTATGCTTTTTATGGCCCCCATGAACATGATCATGTAAAGTCCGATATATTGAAGCGCTACCGGTAAAGAGGCGGTTATCAGAATATACGAGGGATCATCCAGCCAAGACAGAATAAGCCGCTCCAACCCCAGAAGCCGCAGAAAAAAATTGATAAGCCCGTAGTCCTTGTTGTACATCAACGACCAGATAAAACCGATAACCAGCGCGGAAACCGTAACCGGAAAAAAGAGTACCGTGCGGTGGAACTCTTTGAATTTCAGGGCTTTTGAAAGGTACAGGAAGGAAAAAATCAGCGCGAGTCCGACCTGTCCCACGGTACAGAGGATTACGATGATAAGATTGTTATAGGCGGAACGCCAGAATTCCGCGTCTTTTACCATATCGATATAATTGGCAAATCCGATAAACTTCATGGTCCGTCCGCCGGTCCAGTTAAAAAAACTGTAAAAGATCGAAATAAAGATCGGCAATACCGCATTTGCCAGATACAATATAAGAATCGGCGCCAAAAACAGAACGAGCATATATGTTTTAGGTTTCGGTAATGTCCGCCTCATATAGACAATCCTTTTTCGTAAAAGAAGCCGCGGAATGGAGGGGTCCCGCGGCGCCTATTTAACTAGCGGCTCTTGTCCAGTTCGGACTGAATCAATTCAGCGTAACGTTGAGGAGTCAGCTTATTGATAAGCAAGTCCTGGGTATTGGCGTAAAAAGCGTCCACTATCTGAGGATTTAGCTGTACGTCAAAAACCGGCGCGTATTGAGATTCGTTGTTCAGTTTGAGCAGTTCCCGGTATAGGGGAGGCAGTTTGCCTTCGTCCACGCCGGATGCCTTTGCCGCGGGAAGCCCGCCATTTTCAACGACAATCTTCGCTTCCTCGCCGCCGGTGAGGTAACTGAGCAAGCGAGCCATTGCCTCGCGCTTTTGCGCCGAGTCATTCTTCCGCTTAGTGGTAAAGTACCCCCAGCCCGCGGCCGCTTGATTTATCTTGGAAAATTTCGCGCCCCCGCCGCCCATAGATTCAGGCACCTCCGGGAACTGGGCGATTTTGGTGGCGGACAGCACATCCTTGGGCATTTCGCTCAGGAATGTGCCGACGCCCCAGAATCCGTCCACCATCATTGCCGCTTTCTTGTTGTAGTACGCCGTATACATCTGATGCTGATCGATGGAGTTAATATCGGTGTTGAAGTAGCCTTTTTGCGCCATTTCTTGTAGCAACGTTACGGCGTCAACAAAAGGCTTGTCGGTAAATTTCGCGCCCTTATTTTCCCGCAGATTGTAATACCAGTCGATGCCGGTATAGCGGTATACGATAGTATTGAGGAACAGGGAAGGGACCAGCCAGTTGGCTTTGTTGCCCATAACAATGGGGGTATAACCCTTTTCATTGATCTTGTCCAGAGCCGCGGCGAAGGAGGGATAGTCCGCGGGGAATTCGGTAATGCCACATTCTCTGAAAATATCAGTATTGTAATAGATATTATGATTATTTCCCATCTGCATAGGAACGGCGTACGCGGTATTCCGGTAGATAAAATCCTCAAATACGCCGTCTTTGAATTGGGCTTCCCACCCGGGAACAAGGTCCATAACCTGCTTAACGGTATAAACGGCGTCGTCGCCGACCAATTGGGGAAGCATGGTTCCTTTGGACATGAAAATATCAGGAGCCTGTCCGCCTGAAACATAGGTCTTCATCTTGGTCTCATACTCGTCATGGGCTATGCCTTCGTAATTGACCTTTACATTGGGGTAATCCTTTTTAAACTTCTCCAGCATGGTATGATGGGCTATAGAATTCGCGTCCGCCGTAGGATTATTGAACAAGGTGATGATGCTGATTTCAATCGCCCCTGATCCTTTTTGATCGCCTTTTCCCCCGGCAAAGACAAGCGTCGCCGCACACAATACCAGCGGCGTTATCAGCAGTTTTTTCTTCATAATACAACTCCTTAATATGTTAACGATAACATATAATATCATTCTTCTTTTCTCTTGTAAACGTTTTTTTTTTGGTGTAAGGTAAAAAAATGCCGAAAGTCCGAATTCAGGATGTAGCCAGCCACGCCGGGGTTTCCCTGATGACCATCACGAGGGTAATAAACAACTCAGGCTATGTGTCCCCCAAAACCAGAGAACGGGTACAGCAGTCAATCAAGTCCTTGGGGTATATTCCGAACCATATTGCCAAAGCGCTTAAAAGCAGTAAAACCGGCATTATCGGAAACGTGCTTCCTCTGATTACGATCAACCAAGTTTTCGCCCGAATCAGCCAATCCCTCAAGGACGCGGCATTGCCCTACGGTTTGAAAATACTCCCGGTATATACCGAGGAGGACCCCGAGGGGGATGAGCAAATGCTCCATGAACTCATCGGCAGAATGGTGGAAGGGATCATTTTTACCGACATCGTGCGGGTGCGCCGAGAAGCGATGCTGAACGTAATCAGCAAAAAAATACCGATTGTTATGATTGAGCGTCCCATGAGCGTGAAAGGGGTAGACAAACTGGTCTGGGACAATATCAAGGGTTCCCTTATCGCGGCGTCTCATTTTATCGCCCGCGGACACCGCAGACTTGGATTTATCGGAAGGAAATTCAGTAAAGAGCTGAACGAAAAAAGCGAAAAAGACCGCTTTGAGGGTTTCAGACAGGGACTTTTGGACGCAGGCATTATATTGGAAGAGAGAAATACCGGGTTAACCGAAAAATATGAAGTAGAACACGGGTATCAGGCGATGAAACAGATCATGGAACAAAGCAGGGAAAAACGGCCTTCTGGCGTATATACCACTTCGGATATTTTATTATGCGGCATTTTACAATACCTATACGAGAAGGGACTCAATGTCCCCCGGGACATATCCATCATTAGCCATGATAATACCCTCGCCGGTATGTGCAGTCCTCCCATTACCTCGGTGGCGATTCCATTTGAGGAAATGGGGCAGACCGCCCTATCCTTGTTCCATGAACGGCGGGAAGGAAAGCGACTCTCCGATAAGTCCGTCGTCCTCAATCCCTTTCTCGTGGACAGAGGCTCGGTACTACCCGTTACTTCCTGAAGTAACCATTGCCGGAAAATGATAGTATCGCTAACATCGTAGGTATTGTTCTACTAAAAACGGCCGCCGGCGGGGTTTCGGCTGGATTCGGCGGCGGGGTTTTCAGTTTGTCTTCATTCTCAACACCCAAGAGGAAAAAGTTTTTGCGAAATCGCCTAGAAACCGCCGAGTTGAAGGATTCGTGATTTCGTCTTTATCGTTAAACAGCTCTGCGGCGCCGCTTAGGTACATTTCCGGCTGTTGGAGGAGATGCACGTTAAGAAAACCCAGAGTCTGCTGTAGGGCATGATACGCGCCGAACGCGCCGAGTTTCCCTATGGTAACGCTGATAATCGCGCCGGGTTTGCCGTCCCATCGGTTCGCGCCGAACGGACGGGACGCGATGTCCAGCGCGTTTTTCAGAGCGGCCGGCATCGAGCGGTTGTATTCGGGAGTTACAAACACAAAGCCGTCCATGCCGCTGACCTGTTCTCTAAAAGTCATCCATTCCAAAGGCGGACAGTTTTCATCGTCAAAGTCTTGGTTATACAGCGCAAGACCGCCGATTTCCAATGGAACCATTATAAATCGTTCCGGCATACACTCAGGGAGAAAGCGCGCGATTTTCCTGCTGAAAGAATCTTTCCGGAGACTTCCTGTCAGTATTCCGATTATTATCTTTTCCATATTATGAAGGTAAGCCGGCTCTCCGGTTTGTTCTTACAGTATTTTTTAAAGGGCTGTATTATTAAAGAAAAAACCTGAAGCCTGACCGGGTGTTTCGAGAGGCGTTACGCTATGAAGTCGGCGAATTTATCAGGCTGGGGCATGGTTATTTTGGCGTCTACCATGCTGAGGATAGCGAGGAGCTGTTCCTTTTCCAAGAGATCGATAAGCCGGGCTTCGGTAAATTTTCGGGCTTCATCGGAGAAAGAGCCTACGGTAATACAAATGCCTCTGCCCGCTTTGGTTTCCTTTAGGCGGGAATGAAAGTCCCGGACTATAAGCTCGCCGCTGGAGCCTTGACTCCTGATAAACCGGAACAGAATCAAATCCGACCACTTTATGGTTTCCACTTCCGCGCTTATATCGACCCATTCGTTTCTGTTGAGCATGACGTTGTTTATTTTAGTTCTCGATTTATGATAATAACTCAGCACGATTCTCCGGCAGAGGGCTACGAAATCCGTGGACGGAGCCAAGATGAAAATCTGCAAGTTTCTATTGCTGTTAAGTTCCTCATATTCTTCAATTAAATTAGCTACATTTTTATAATCCGGTTTTTGCGCCTGAATCGTCTTGAGAGTAGTTACCGCTTTGCCTATCTCATTTACTCCAAGCGATGCCATAGATAATTGATACCGCAGTTCAATAAGGGTATCGGGGTCGATATGTTCATGTTTAAGTCCGAATTCAAAATCTTCCAGCGCCGCCGTAAGTTTATGTTGTTTCATGTTGATATTTCCCGCGGCAAGAGCGGCTTGAGGTCCCCGTTTTGGGTCAAGCCTGAGATGGGTGAAAATCTTCAGCGCCTGATCGAACTGACCTACCGCCTGATAACACTCTCCTAAGACGTATAAGGATTCCTTATCTCCCGGAGACAACTCAAGACACTTGCGGAGGAACGCCATAGCTTCCTTGTATTTGACCAGTTTAAAAAGCGCGTGTCCTATGTACCGGAAGGTAAGCGCGTGTTCGCCGTTTTGCTTGCGGGCTAAAGAAAGAAACTGAACGGCTTTTTCATAGTTTTTCTGCTGAAATTCAAGAACGCCCATATTGTAATTTACGTCGAAATTATCCTGTTTGATGGTCCATGCTTGATTAAAACCCTTATAGGCCGCTTCCGGGTATCCTTCGCGGAGGGCGCATAATCCGTAGCGCAGATGAACCTCGAAAGCGTCTATTTTTGAGGTTCCGTCGGCTAAGTCGTTGAGGATTTCATAGGTTCTAAAGGCTTTATCCCAGCTTTCCTGTTTGAAATATATATCCGCCAAGGCGAACAAGGCCTCTGGGTCTCTTGGATTTTGGGCTAACCGTTTATTGACTTCTTTCAACAGCGATTCGGAGTCTTTGCTATGCTTCATACCGGAAGGGCGGTGCCCTGAGAACAGCTTAATCCCTATTCCGCCTCCGGCTAAAATCGCTACAATAATTATGATAGGTACTACTATACTGTCCATGGCACTAGTATAGGAGAAAAGCCGATCTTGTTCAAGACTATCCTAACCAATGATATAGAAAACCTCAAGAATGAAAAATAAAAGCCTTGTATTATCGGATATATTATAATATACTTTAGTTTAAGAATCCTACCTTATGCGGCGAGGAGTATTTGTTCATGAATATAACCAGCTTTACCGATGAGAAAGCCGAATATGATAGGGCTATCGCCGATTATACGCAAGCAATCAAGCTGAATCCTAACGCGGCGGAAGCTCATTCTAACCGAGGGGTTGAAAATACCCATAAGGGAAATTACCCCCGAGCTATAGAGGACTTCTCTAAGGCTATTAAGCTCAATCCCCAAGACGCGGAGGTCTTTTCCAACCGCGGGATTGCTCATGCGTATAACGGCGGCATCGATCTGGCTTTGGAGGATTTTGCTCAGGCGATTCATTTCAACGAGCGGTACGCTCAAGCCTACTATAACCGCGGCGTTTTACGGCATAAAAACGGGGATTTCGATGAAGCCTTACATGATTACAATCAAGCCCTGCTCTTTAAAAGCGAAGACGCCTTAACCTATTACAATCGCAGTATGGTGTACCTCGAAAAAAAGGAGTACGATAATGCCATCGCCGATTTGACGCAGGCCGTTTCCTGCGATCCTAAGTATGCGTCAGCCTATATGAGCCGGTCCCTCGTGTACGCCGAAAAAGGAGACCTTAACCGGGGCATCCAGGAGCTGACGGAGCTTATCAAGCAGAATCCCAATCATACCCCGATGTACGCCAATCGGGGAACGCTTTATTACAAACAGGGAAACCTCCTCCAAGCAATCGATGATTATTCTACCGCGCTTAAAATATATCCTCAGTACGCTTTGGCATATATGAACCGAGGACTGGCTTATTGTAAAAAAGGAGACTTTGATCGGGCAATGGACGACTATAATCAGGCGCTCAAATATCATAACGCGTACGCCTTGGCGTATATGAACCGAGGAGCCGCTTCTATATATAGAAAAGATTATAAGCAGAGCCTCAAAGATTTCGGAGAAGCGGTCAAACTTAACCCGAAGCTCCCTGAAGCCTATGTCAACCGCGGGGCGGCATATATCTATAAGGGTATGTATCAGGAAGCTGTTGAGGATGCGTCTCAGGCGATTGCCTGCGCCCCGGAATACGCTCTGGGCTATGGAAACCGGGGCGCCGCATATATCTATATAAAACAGTACGATAAAGCCGTCGAAGACTATACGCAGGCGATTCAGCTTAGTCCGAATACCGCGGATTTTTATATGAACCGCAGTTACGCCTACTATAAAAAACGGCAATACGACGACGCAATAGCCGATTTAACCGAAGCCCTCCGGTTTACCCCCCAAAACCCGCAGATATATACCAATCGGGGCAACGCGTATTATCACAAGCGGGACTATGACCGGGCTATCGAGGACGCAACGTCCGCGCTCCAGATCGCGCCCCAGATGGCTGAAGCCTACTCCAACCGAAGCGCGGCGTACGTCCAGAAGCGCGACTACTACCGCGCCATCGAAGACGCGGCCGCGGCGATCTCCTATAATCCGTCCATGACCGAAGCCTACATCAATCAAGGCGTCGCATACGTCCAGCTCAAAGAGTATGTCTTAGCTCATAAAACCTTCACCGAGGTGCTTAAAATCAAGTCCCGGCTTCCCCAAGTTATGGCTATGCTTGAGATGTTGCGGGAACTTGTGTGACAGGACTTGCAATTTTCACATAAGCCGGGTATCCTACGAAAGGAGGTATTCTATGATCGAAGGAAGCGCGGAAATAGCAGTAACCGAAAAACTGCGATATGGTATGGTCGGCGGAGGACGGGGGTCGTTTATCGGCGATGTGCATCGAAAAGCCGTAGCCCTCGACGGACTTGCGGAAATTACCGCGGGATGTTTTTCTCACTCCCCAGAGAACACGCTTGCAACCGGCAAGGCTTTGGGCATTTCCCCGGAACGGCTCTACAAGACCTTTGACGAAATGGCTGAAAAAGAAGCCGGCAAAATCGATTTTGTTGTCATCACAACCCCGAATGTGAGTCATTATCCCGCGGCGAAAGCCTTCTTGAATCAGGGAATTCCGGTAGTATGCGATAAGCCTTTAGCGATTGAGCTTGCGGACGCTCAGGAATTGGCGGCTTTAGCGAAGAAAAAGAATCTGCTCTTCTGCGTTACCTACACATATACCGGAAATCCCACGGTTAAGCACGCCCGCGCGCTGGTTCAGCAGGGCGAAATCGGGGACATCCTCTTTGTAAACGCCGAATATCCCCAAGAATGGCTTCTTGCGCCCGCGGAAAAACAGGGAAGCAAACAAGCTCAGTGGCGGACAGACCCCAAAATCGCGGGAAAATCCAACAGCGTCGGCGATCTGGGGTCTCACATCGAAAATATGATTTCCTACGTTACCGGACTGCGGATCAAGTCGCTGTTAGCCCGGCTGGATATTATCGGCAAGGATCGGGTCTTGGACGATAACGCTACGATTCTGCTTGAATACGAAGGCGGCGCGAAAGGCGTATACTGGACCAGCCAAATAGCCTCGGGCTATGACAACGCGTTCCGGTTCAGAATTTTCGGGACCAAAGGCGCGATTCAGTGGAACGAAGAAACCTCGAACTATTTGGAACTATCCCTGTTCGGACAGCCTAACGCGACCCTTTCCCGGGGCAGGGACCCGTTTCATCCTCACGCGCAGTCCTATTCCCGAATCCCTTCAGGACACCCTGAAGGATACTTTGAAGCGTTGGCGAATATTTACAAAACCTATATCGCCGCGTTGACGAAGCAAAAAGCCGGCGAAGCCCTTACCGAAGAAGACCTCGACTTCCCCAATGCCGAAATGGGCGTTGACGGCGTGAAATTCATCGGCGCGTGCGTGGAAAGCTCTCAAAAAGGCGCAGTCTGGGTGAACTATTGACGGTATGGCGGAACACATCCTTTCTATAGAAAAGATCGCCAAAACCTTTTCCGGCGTTGCCGTGCTGGATGGAATTTCTCTGGACATACGCCGAGGTGAAATCATGGGGCTTATCGGCGAAAACGGCGCGGGAAAGTCTACGCTTATCAAGATAATCAGCGGCATTCACCAGCCTGACTCCGGAGTTTTGCGGCTTAACGGCAAGCCTGAGCGGATTTCGGACTATATAACCGCCAAGTCTCTAGGCATCGCGATTGTTCCGCAGGAATTCAACCTGATTAACACCCTTACGGTCTACGAAAACATCTTTTTGGGAAACGAGTTGCGGAAAAAATCAGGTTTTTTAGACAAAAACGCCATGCGCGAAGCTGGAGCGAAGCAGTTGGAACGCCTCAAAATGCCGGTAAACGTAAACGCGCTGGTGAGCGGTTTGAGCGTGGCGGAAAAGCAGATGGTTGAAATATCCAAAGCCCTCATGCTGAAGGCGCGGTTTCTCATTATGGATGAGCCTACGACCGCGCTTACCGGGCATGAGGTTGAGACGCTGTTTTCTCTGATGCGGGAACTCAAGCGTCAGAGCGTTACGATGCTCTTTGTTTCTCATAAACTGCACGAAATCAAGACCATCTGCGACCGCGTAACCGTATTACGGGATGGAAAACTCATCAGCGTAGACGATATAGCCGCGGTTGACGAAAAAGATATAGCCCGCAAGATGATAGGCCGCAGTGATTTTCATCGGATTTTCCCGGCAAAGAAGGCGCGCGCCCCGGATCAGGCGGTTTTTGAGGTAAAAAATCTCAGGATCAAGGGATTGTTGCGGGATGTTTCGTTTTCTCTGAGGAAGGGCGAGATCATCGGTTTCGCCGGGCTTGCCGGTTCGGGACGGACCGAAACCGCCGAAGCGGTGATGGGACTCCGCAGAGCCGATTCGGTTTCGATAACCTTAGACAAGCGTCCGGTTGAAATAAAAACTCCCGCGGACGCGGTCAGGCACGGGATCGGGTATCTCTCGGAAGACCGGCAGGGCAAAGGCATTGTCCAAGATTTCGCTCTGCCCCCGAATGTTACGCTGATCTCTCTGAAAAACTACCGGAACGGGCTGTTTCTCGATAAAACCGCTGAAACGGAAAAAACAAAAGAATACGTCAAAGCCTTCAAAATCACTGCCGCCTCTTTAGGGCTGTCCCTCCGGTATTTGAGCGGAGGCAATCAGCAGAAGGTCTATCTCTCTCGGTGGCTGGATACCAATCCGTCAATACTCATCCTCGACGAGCCGACCAGAGGCATCGACGTAAACGCGAAACAGGAAATTTATGAGTTCATTCATCAGCTTGCGGAACGGGGCATTTCCTGCATCGTCATTTCTTCGGAAATGGAAGAAATTATCGGGCTGTGCAGTCGAGTCTATGTGATGAAAGAGGGCGCCATTACCGGATGCCTTGAAGACGAGCATATTACCGAAGAGGACATTATGTTCTATGCTACCGGCATAAAGGAAAATTAAATATGGTAAAACCCGAAAAATACAGCCTGCGCTTCAAATGGAACGAACACGCTACGGGCGTTGCGTTTATACTTCTTTTTATCCTAGCGGCTGTAGTAGGATGGCCCAGTTTTTTACAGGTCAGAAATTTACTGAACATCCTCAGACAGATTTCGTATACCGGCATTATTTCGCTGGGCATGACCTTAATCATCATTTCCGGGGGCATTGACCTTTCCGTAGGGTCTATGACCGCGTTCGCCGGCGGAATTACGATTTTTTTTATCAACCGGTTCCCCGGGGATTCGGTCTTCGCGGCGGCTTCGGCTGTCCTGTTCGCCGCGATGTTCGGTTCTTTCTGCGGATTCATCAACGGCTTTATGGTGACCAAAGGCAGAATCGCGCCGTTTATCGCCACCTTGGGAACAATGGCTATCTTTCGGTCCCTTATTCAGTATCTTTCCGGCGCGGGGAATATCGTTTCGGTAAACGCCGTGTATCCGCAAATTGGGTCCGGCGTACTGCTGGGAATACCTGTGCCGGTATGGGCGTTTCTCGTCATGGCTGGGGCGATGCATCTTCTTCTGAACAACACCCGCCTCGGCAGATATATCTGCGCGGTAGGCGCGAACGAGCAGGTCGCCCGATATTCCGCCATTAACGTGTCCTTTGTCAAGATGGTCCCGTATGTCATTACCGGTCTAACCGCGGGGCTTGCCGCTCTGCTGTGGTCTTCCCGGATAAACTGTATTCAGCCCACCAGCGACGGCGTAAACTATGAGCTGGACGCCATCGCCGCGGCGGTAATCGGCGGAACCTCTATGTCCGGGGGCAAAGGCTCAATTCCCGGCACGATTATGGGCGCGATCATGCTGGGAATGATCAATAATATGCTTGTGCTGGGCGGCGTATCGTCGTTCCTGCAACAGGCGGCTCGGGGTTTGGTTATTATTGCGGCGGTACTGTTGCAATACAATAATAACAAATAACTTTTTGGAGGAAAAGAGAAAAAAATGAAAAAAGCGGTAATTACGCTTCTCGGGATACTCTTGACGGGTATTCCGCTGTTCGCGAAGGGCGCAAGCCAAAGCGGTTCCGGCGGCGCAAGTTCCGGCGGGACCCTCAAGATCGGAGTGTCGATTCCCAGCGCGGATCACGGCTGGACCGGCGGCATCGGCTGGTGGGCGAATCATGCGGTCGATCAGATTAAGGCGGATAATCCGGGCAAATTCGATTTCCGAGTGGTCCTTGCGGATAATCCCTCGTCTCAGGTCCGCAACGTGGAAGACATGATGGTCTGGGGGATGCAGTATCTCGTCATCCTTCCCCACGAGTCCGCGCCTCTGACGCCGATTGTGAAGGAAGTCCAGTCCAAAGGCGTAAAGGTTATCGTCGTAGACCGAGGGCTTACGGACTCCTCTTTCGGGTACGTCAATCTCGCCGGAGACAACGCCGCTATGGGACGCCTCAGCGGGCAGTGGATCGCCGCGGAAATGAAAGCCGCAGGACTGACCAACTACGTCGCCATGGGCGGAATGCCGGTGGTTATCGACGGCGAGCGGATGAAAGCCTTTTTTGCGGAAATGGATAAAGAGCCTTCGCTGGTGAATCTTCTGGGGCAAGACAAGTATGAGTTTTCCAACTGGTCAACCCAAGAGGGTCTCAAGCTGATGGAGACCTTTCTCCAGCAATATCCGCGCATCGATGCGGTGTTCTGTCAGGATGACGACGTGCTTACCGGCGTATTGCAGGCGATCAAAGAATCCGGCAGAACCGACGTAAAAATCGCTTTCGGCGGAGCCGGTTCAAAAGCGGTATATCAGATGATCAAAAACGGCGATCCTCTGGTACGGGCGACGTCGCTGTATCATCCGTCCATGATTGCCGACGGCATCAAATACGCGGCCGACGTAGCTCTGGGCAAAAAGGACGCTTCTTTCCAGACCGCTAAAAC
>JAIRPH010000241.1 GCA_031257135.1 Spirochaetaceae bacterium | reverse complement strand
ATATCGTGAGAGGCTTTGCCCGTAATATCCGCCGCAAAGCCTATGCCGCACGAGTCATGCTCCAGTTCCTTCCTATATAATCCTGCCATAACCGGCTCCTCTTATACGATAATCGCGCCCCCCGGGGCGCAGTTTCTGAAGTATACAGAAAAATGAATCCTTATGCAATATATGAACGTTTCGCGCGCTTTTTTGACAGGCTTCCTTTGAGGCGATCCTCTACTTGACAGGTTTAGGCGAATCTTTCAAGATACAGCTATGATTATGCTTATCACCGGAGGGGTGAAAGCGGGGAAATCCCGGCGAGCCTTGGATATTGCCCGGAAAGAATGGGGGTCCCCGATTTCTTTCATTGCCACTGCGGAGGTTCTTGACGAAGAAATGCGCCGGCGGATTGTCCGGCACCAAGAAGAACGATACGCCTTAGGCGGGTTCGTTACCATCGAAGAGCCGATAGCTTTGGATAAAGCGATTGCCGCCGCCGGACAGTACGCAGTGGTTGATTGTATTCCTATGTGGATAAATAATCTCATGTACTACCAGCGGGAAGCTGATTTTCAGCGTTTGCTGGATGATTTTATCAAGAGCATCGTCCATGGTATCGTCGTGAGCAATGAGACGGGGCTTGGCAACATCCCCTTTGACGAAACTACCAGACGTTATAATCTGCTCCTTGCCGAAGCGAACCGAAAGATCGCCGCCGCCGCGGATACGGTTGAGCTTATGGTTGCCGGTATTCCTCTGAAAGTCAAATGATAACCGTTCCCTCTTGGGTTATTCCCGGAAGCTACCTCGAAAATCTCAGTTTTTTGAAAGACAAGCCGGCTGTTCAAGGCGTAGAACTGCTCTTTTTCATCTACGATCAAGAGGTTAAAGCCTTATTAGACGCGGAATCCGCTGAACTGGAAGCCTATACTCAGCGGTTTACCTTCACCGCCCATCTCCCTGACGCCTTGCAGGAAGCCCACGAGGAACTGGTGACTCGGTTGTTTCCTTTAGTCCGGCATTACGTTCTGCATCCGGGTCTCGAGGAACATCGGGAAAGGCAGGCAAAGATTATGCTGTCATGGTTTGAGCGTTTCGGCCCCCAGCGTTTTCTCCTTGAGAATACCGCTCCGGGCTTACTTGAGGGCATTTTGCCGCGGCTCCCGCCGGAAACGCCGCTTTGTATGGATACCGGACATCTACTGCTTGAGGGGAAACGCCCAGCCGTTTTTTTTAAGCATTACCGGGAACGGATTCAGGAAATCCATCTTCACGGCATCGACCGGGCCGCGTCTGCGGCGGACAAAAGGCTTCCGGATCATCGCTCTTTAGCGTCTAAAGCCCCTTGGTTTCAGGAACTTGTCCCGGAACTCGCTGAATTTACCGGCGTCATCAATCTGGAAGTGTTTTCATGGGAAGAGGTACAGTCGAGTCTTACGGTCTTAGGGACGTTGCCGACCTAAAGGAGTTAAGGGGTTTTGATATAAACCGAAAAGATAGTATGACGCATAACATGGCGATTATCGGATATGGCGGGATGGCGGGATACCACCATGATCTGATACAAAAGCATTTTTCCCAGAACCTGCAAATATCGGGAGTCTACGACGTCCGGGAAGAAGCGGGTAAGAAAGCTCAAGAACGAGGACTGAAAGTCTACGGTTCCGCGGAACAGATATACGCGGATAAAGAAGTTGAGCTTGTTCTCGTGGCTACGCCGAATGACGTGCATAAATCATACTCGATAGCCTGCCTGCAAGCGGGAAAGCATGTAATCTGCGAAAAGCCTGTTACCCTCAACTCAGGAGAGCTTGAGGAAATCATCGGGTACGCAAAGCGTTCCGGGCGATTTTTTACGGTTCATCAGAATCGCCGGTGGGACACGGATTTTCTCATCCTCAAGAAAATATTTGAGTCCGGTATGCTCCATGACCCTTACATGATAGAAAGCCGAGTACAGGGGTCTCAACGGGCGCTCCACGGCTGGCGGGGCTGGAAACAAAACGGCGGCGGCATGGTCTTAGACTGGGGGATTCACCTCATCGACCAGATGCTGAACTTCTGCCCTTGCAAGGTCGTTTCGGTGAACGCGGTTTTGCATCAGGTTTTTTCCAAAGAAGTAGACGATAACTTCACCGCTTCCTTCCGCTTTGAAAACGGACTGCATTATCTCGTAAATATCGCGATGAATTCCTTCATCGTACAACCCCGATGGCACATATCCGCGGAAGACGGAACCGCGCTCATCGAGAACTGGAATTGCGATGGGCGAATCGTCAAATTGGCGGACGCAAAAACCCTCGAATGGGCTGAAGATATTGTGTATACCGCCGCAGGACCGACTCGGTCGATGGCGCCTCGCCCCAAAGAGACTACCCTTGAGCTGGAATTACCCAAAGCCGTATCTGACGGACTCGACTATTACAGGAATATTTCTGACGCCTTAGACGGCAAAGCAAGCCCTATCGTCAAGCCTGAAGAATCCCTCCGAGTTATGAAGCTCATCGATCTGGTGTTTCTCTCGGATAAGGAAAAACACGGCATAGCCTGCGCGATCTGAGCGCGCCGTCATACGGAAAAGCCGGGAGCCTGCGCGAGGTCTCGGCTTTTCCGGGAAGGCTACTCCGCGGAATGGGCGGGGTCTTCGAACTGATTCACCATGAGCGAAGGCTGTTGCGTAGCGTCCAGGGTATCCCGCCAGAGGTTGCCTTCGGGGTCTACCCGGTTGCGCTGGGAAATCGCTACCTTCATGGGAAGATGGACGAATTCGTTGTTCACCAGACCGATAATCACCTTAGTTTTTCCCGCCATAGCCGCGTGAACCGCGGCGTTGCCGAGACGCTCGCAGTAAATCGAGTCTCCCGGTTCCGCGGGCGCGGAGCGGATAATATAGCTGGGATCGATGTACTTTAAGGTAATCTCGATGTTCTTTTCGTCGAAATACTGCTGGATTCGGTCCCGCATATAGGTTCCGACGTCGGCCATTTTGATGTTGCCTCCGGCGTCGGTTTTGATTTCCTTGATCAGCTTATCCTGCAAGGCTCCTTCGGCGACGAGGACTACCGCGTGTTTCCGCTTTTTAAGCCGATCTTCCAGATGATGAAAGAAGCCGTTTGGACCTTCGAGATTGAACGGCACTTCCGGGATAAGCACGAAGTTCACCTCATGGCTGGCGAGCGCGGTGTGAGCCGCGATGAATCCCGATTCCCGCCCCATCAGCTTCACCAGTCCGATGCCGTTAATCTGCGAATTGGCTTCCATGTGCGCCGAAGCGACCACGTCCACTGCCTTAGCGACCGCCGTATCGAAGCCGAAAGACTTCTGGATAAACGCGAAATCGTTATCCACGGTTTTCGGGATGCCGATCATAGCGATTTTCAGCTTGCGCTTGCTTATTTCCTCGGCGATGTCCAGAGACCCCCGCTGAGTCCCATCGCCTCCGATGGTGAACAACACGTTGAGGTTAAGCTGTTCCATAGCGTCCACGATTTTGCTGACTTCTTTGCCTCCTCCCCGGGCGCTTCCCAGATAGGTTCCGCCTAGTTTGTGGATGCTGTCTACGTTTTCGGGGTTCAGCGGACGAGGCGGGTACTGATACTCCGGCAGGAACCCCTTGTAGCCGTAGCGGATGCCCGTAATCCGCTTGACCCCGTAGCGGTACCAGAGGCATCGGACGATAGCCCGGATTACGTCGTTGATTCCCGGACAGAGACCGCCGCAGGTTACAATGCCGGCGTGGACATAAGCGGGCATGAAATAGATCATCTCTCTGGGTCCGGCGCATTCGAACACGTGAGACCGTTGAAGCGGCGGCTGATCCCCGAGGATAGCCTCGGTACGGTGCCGGATAAACTGATCGTCGGTAACGTAATTCGCCACAAAATCGCCTGCGGTTTTGGATAGAACAATCGGCGACTTGATGTTCCGCTTCCCTAATTCTTCAATAGTGAAATCAAAGGCTTCAGCCATGAAACCCCCCTTTCTCGGTTTGATATTTTTAGTATATACTATCGCACGGGTTTATAAAAGCCCAACATGAGGAGGCTTATTATGGCTGAAACCATCAATCTCGGCGATTCGGAACGAATCACCAGAGACTATTTCGATTCTCTGCTCGTGGAAATGCGGCACATCGACGGGACGGAGCCGTCTACGGAGTTCGCCCTCTACGGGAAAACCTTCGCTACGCCGGTAATGATGGCGGCTTTGTCCCATCTGGACCGAACCAGACCAAAGGGCATGGTAGAAGCCGCGCGGGGATTTCTCGCCGCCGGAGCCGTTGCGTGGTCAGGCATGGGGGATTACGCCGAACTTGAGGAAATGCGGGCTACCGGCGCGGAGGTAATCAAAATCATTAAGCCCCACAAGGACAACCGGGAGATTTTCAAGAAAATCGAACACGCCGAGAAAACCGGCTGTCTTGCGGTAGGTATGGATATCGATCATCAGTTCGGCGGTAAAAACAAGTGGTACGAAGCCGGCGGAGCGCAGACCGCGCCTAAAAGCCTCAACGAAATCCGGGAATTCGTGAACGCTACGAACCTGCCCTTTATCGTCAAAGGGGTGCTAAGCGAACAGGATACCTACAAATGCTTAGACGCCGGAGTTCGGGGCATTTTGGTATCTCATCATCACGGGATGGTGGATTACGCTCTGCCTCCTCTGCGGATTCTGCCCCGGATTGTCCGCATCGTGCGGAAGCAGATACCGGTGTTTGTTGACTGCGGCGTGAATCGGGGCATGGACGCCTTCAAAGCCCTCGCGCTCGGAGCCGACGGGGTATGCCTCGGACGGATCGTCATGGGACCCCTCGCCGAAGAAGGCGCGGACGGCGTGAAAAAACTCGTAGAAACCATAACCCACGAACTCAAATGGGCTATGGCGGTCACCTGCTCGCCGAACATCCAGAGCATCGATCCCAGCGTCCTCTGGGAAAAGTAAGCCGCCCGTTAGAACAGCTCTAACCCGCAAGGTCGCGCCCCCCGGACTTATGAGTCCAGTCCCCCCGGACTCATAAGTCCAGCCCTACCGGACTCATAAGTCCAGCCCGGAATCCGCCGCTCGTCAGCGGGTTAAGCCCATCTTGGCTTTTAACGCCTGCAACGCCTCGTCCGCGGCGGCTTCTTGCTCCAGTTCCCTAAAACGCCGATCCGCCGCGGCTTTTTCCTCTTCGCCGGGCATATATCCTGCGGCAATGATAAGCTCTTGCTCCAGCAGATCAGGGTCAACGGTTCGTTCCCGGGAGCCTAAGACCCGAAGCTGGTCTCTCATGCGGCTGATTTGGGCTTTCAGCTCTTCAAGTTCCGCGTCTAAGCGGTCGGATTGAGCTTTGAGGTTCGCCGTTTCCTTTTCCGCTTCTAAGGCTAAATCCTCCGCGCCCTTAGCGCGGGCAAGCTGAATACGGGACGCCCACTTCGCGGACTCTTCCGCCAGTTCCTGCCGCTTCTTTTCCGTGAGTTTTAGGGTTATATAATGATGCGCGATGTATTCCTTTGCTTCGGCAACGCTCATTCCGGTCAAATCCGCGGGGTTTTCTTTTGCCCTATAGTCCATTCAAAAAGCATACCCTCAGAGCGAGGCTGAATCAAGAGCGGTTTCAGCGGCGATCCGGTTATAGACGCGGGACAACCGCTGAAAAAATTCTGCTGGAATTATTTTATCCCTCTTACGGTTTTTATTTGAAAAGGATATACTTTTATTTATGATAACCTGTTCGGCACGGCAACCGGTCTTCTCATTGGGCAATAGGTTCGGCTTGGCGCAAAACACAAAAAAATTTACCGCGCATACTTATCTTTGTCAATTACCTAACGCCTAAAAACACTCTTTTTCCCGCTTTTTTCTCTCAAATTACGCTCAAAAACATTCCCCCGAAAGACAGGAACAGTCTCCCGATGTCCGGGAACACGCTCCCGAAGTATGGGAACAGTCTCCCGAAGACCGGGAGAGTTCTCCCGAAGTCTAGGAACAGTCTCCCGAAGTCTGGGAACAGTCTCCCGAAGTCTGGGAGAAATCTCCCGATTGTCGGGAGAACTCTCCTAAATATCAGAAACATCCCCCGGATGCCGAGAGAATATCTCAATAAAGGCTTCTACCCCGGAAGATTCGATACTCGCATCTTTCGGGAAGCATATCACAAAGGA
>JAIRPH010000240.1 GCA_031257135.1 Spirochaetaceae bacterium | reverse complement strand
TTGTCCCCATTGCGGAGAAAGCCTTTTTTCTCCCGGCGAATTACGATGCGCCAAATGCGGCGAAACACTGGAATCACGCTGGAAATTCTGTCCCATGTGCGGCAAGCCCCAGCAAGCGGTAAAACCGCCAAAACCAGAGCCGGTAAAGCCTGAATCTAATGATTGCACCGGCTGTATCTTCCTTAAAAAAGATTGGTGTCGGCAATGGGGGAAGGTTGCTGGCGATAGGTGCAGGTGTGTGCGTTACAAGGCACGAAGTTAATGAGGAGGTCATTTATGAAATATTGTAGACTTTGCGGCCAAGAATTGCCCGAGGAGGCACAGCTCTGCGCGGACTGCGGCACGCGTCAGCCGGAATTGGAGAAATCGAACTCGCAAGCCGGTATCTACGGGAACTGCGGCAAACCCGCGGAGCGCGACTGGAATCTCTGCCCCTTCTGCGGAGCCGCGCTTGCCGTTCCTGACGCGCCGAAAAAAGTCGGGCTTTATGCAGGCGGCGCGTATCAGGGACCGCTGGAACTGCTGGACGCGCTGAAGTGGATCGTCATGAACGCGGAAGACGGCGGGAATTACCGCGTGGTGCTGGGCAAAGATGAAGCGGTTCCTTACTTCAACTTCGAGTACGCGGGCAAGCGCGTAACCGTGTCCCTGCAAGGAGACGGATATGAACGCACAGTACGCGGGGAAGTCCCGATAAACAAACCGATGTTCGCGGTACATTCCGGCGCAACCTTCACCCTTGAAGCAGGCGTTACCCTCGAAGTGAGCAATTCGCCTGTTGTTGCCGTAGCGAAAGGCGGCAATTTCATTATGATCGGCGGCAGTATCAGCGGGAATTCAGCCTTCATCGACGGTGGCGGGGTCTCCGTGTATGAAGGTGGAACGTTCATCATGAAGGGCGGCAGTATCAGCGGGAATTCAGCCGGCTACAGAGGCGGCGGGGTCTTCGTGAGTGAAAACGGTAATTTTACTATGAAGGGCGGCAGTATCAGCGGGAATTTAGCCGGTTACAACGGCGGCGGGGTCTTCGTGCAAAAAGACGGTATCTTTTTTAAATCCGTCAAGGGCGGCGTCATCTACGGTTCCAACGCGCCGGAGGGTCAGGCAAACAAGGCGAAAACCGGGGCGGCAGTGTATTGCTATGAGGGTAAAAAGTATCGCGACACCACCGCCCGGGACGAAACCGTGATCGACACCCGCATGGACGGCGTCGCCGGGGGCTGGGTGTGAGGAAGGCGCAAGGTCAGCGAAGATACCGCTTGCAAGGAGAACGTACCGATGAAACGTGTTACTGATGAAGACGCTCAAACCGAGTTCAACAAGTATTCCGGGAACGTCAGCGACGCTGATATTCCCCGAATACTCAAGGAGGAAGGCGCGATTATGGGAAAAGCCCGCGGAGCTTTGGCGAAATTCGCCGAGGATATGGGCTTGCTCTTTTCTATGGTCAAGGATTATGTTTCCGGGGCATACCGGGAAATACCATGGACAACCATAACCGGGGTTATCGGCGCGCTGGTGTATATCCTCAGTCCCATCGACCTTATTCCCGATTTTATTCCGTTCATCGGTCTTATTGACGATGCGGCGGTGCTGGCTCTTTGCCTGAAAACCATTGCCGCAGACCTGCACAAATATAAGGCGTGGAAACAACGCGTCCCGAACAGGTCAGAGATACCGCCTCGCGCCGAGCCGCCCGCTTTGGAGGCTTGTCCTGCCCTAGAGTACTGCCAAACCGACGGAGAACTGGAAAAAGCTCATAAAGAGGAAATGCGGCGTCTTGATGAACATCACGCCAAACAGATGGAAACCCTTAAAAAGTCCCTTGAGCAGACCGCTCAAACTATGCTTGACGCGGCGGTACATAGAGGCGCGGCGGCGGACGCGCAATACCAGCAGGATAACCCTGAGCTTGAGGATGTCCAGTTTCTGCATAGAGAACTGGAAAAAATACGGAATCAATGCAAGGATCGGGGATACCGTATCGAAGAAAATATGCGGAAAGCCGCCAATATCGGATTTGACATTATGCTAGAGGAAGTCGAGCGGGTCAAAACCAATACGGGAATCCATATCGACAGCAACAGCCTGCGCGGAAAATTCGAGCGGGCTGTTGCTCGGATAGAAGGCTCCGTTACCGATGTGATCAGCCGACGGGTATCTCTGGGAGACTCGGAATGTACGGAAATACTCTCAAGAACCTCTCGTGATGAACGGGAAGACGGGCTTTCCGATTTTCTTAAAAAGGTAGCCGCTGAAAGCCTTCAGAATGTGCGGGACCAAGTTGACGACGCCCTTTGGGACGCGCTGGTTATGGTTTCGTCGGTCATCGCAAACAGGCTGGAGGACAAAAAAGGGCAGATTCAACGCGCGGCGGCGGAATACGCTTCTATGAAAAAGGCTCTCTCCGAAAGCGAAATCGCAGAGAAGACACGGCTCTACACCGAGGAGTTGAAAGAGCTGAATAATTTTGTTAGCCTCATCGAGACTATCTAGTATATAAAGGTTCGCTAATGAACCCAACATAAATGGAGGAAGTTGAAAGTATGCCGAATCAATCGACAGGTTTTCTGCAAAAGGCGGAGGAACTCCAAACCGCCTTCGCCCGGATCAAGGACTATGTGCATCCTGATTTTGTGAAACGCTGGACTAATGAGGTCGTCCAGTATAAGGATTTTGCCGCGAATCCCACGTTCCAAATCGCAGTGGTCGGCGCAATCAAGGCGGGAAAATCCACTTTGTTGAACGCCATGCTCGGCGACGAGATCGCCTCAACGGAAGTCACCCCCGAAACCGCGGCGTTGACCATTTTCAAGTACTCGCCGGAAAGCTATGTCAGGGTCAAATTCCACAGCCGCCCTGAATGGGACGAACTCTGGGCTTCGGCAACCAAAAAACCGGACAGTGTTTTCTCTCAGGAGTTCGATGCCTTGAAAGGCAAGGACTATGTCAACGAGTGGGCTGGACACAAAGATGTGGAGGAAAAAAAGATTTCTTCTATCGAACAGCTCAAAACAACGGTCAAGCGTTACAGTTCCTCAAAAAGCGCGGAGCATTATTTTGTCAAGGAACTGGAAATCGGCATCTCCCAGTTTCCCGATTTTCTCCCCAGGGAAATAGTGCTTGTTGACACTCCCGGACTTGACGATGTTGTCCCCTACCGTTCGGAAATCACCAAGCGGTATATCGGACGGGCAAACGCCATTATTGTCTGCGTAAACGCCAAGTTTTTGGCGGGCGAGCAGTACAATACCCTGGTGAAGGTCTTCGAACAGGTCGGCAAGTCCAAGAAAGTTATGGTATTGGGTACCCAAGCCGATACATTCAGCGATCCCAAACGGGACTGGGAACGCCAGAAGCTGGAGTGGTCGAAATACCTGAACGAACTCTTCAAGGACCCTAGCCTTATGGATAAAAACCTGATCGGCGTATCATCCTATATTTTTTCCACCGCAAAAAAGATTGAAGCCGGAAAAGATATAGCCGACGCTGAAATCACCAAAGTTGCCGGTTTCGCAAAGGCAAACGGCATCGAGATTGCTTCTACCGCCAGCAAAGAGGATATTCTGAAGGCGGCGGAAGAAGGCGGCAGTATCGACATGGATAAACTGGTCGTCAGGTCTCAGCGGAAGCGCATCAAAGAAAAAGCCGCCGAGGTACTGACTTGTACCAATATCCCTCGGTTCTTCGAGGTTCTTCGCTCCGGTCCATTGGAAGACAGCGCGGTGGAGCTGAACAACGACCTGTCTTTCAAATTTGACAATATCAAAAGCGAGGTAAAGAATCAAGTCTTGGACGTAAAAGCCTCGGTGGAGGAACAGCTTAAAACCCTGAGCGCAACGGCGGAGGAAAAAGAAGCCGCCATTACCCGCAAAAAAGAGGACTTTGAAAACCTCAACCAATACGCCACGGAAGTAGAGCAATCCTTTAACGCCATGCGGGAACGGGTAAACAACGCTATCGCCGACATAAAATCCCGCCTTGACTCCGAAATAAAGTCGGCATTGGGAGGTAAATAATGGGAAGCTCCAAACCCAGCGGCGGAAGCCATCCGGTTTATCACGATGACCCCGAAGCCCGCCGGAGACAACAGGACGCCCATGAACGGGAGATGAAGCGGCTGGAAGAGGCTCACCTGCAACAGATGAAGGTATTGCAGGAGACGCTGGCGCAAACCACCGCGGCGTTATCCAAAGTTACCGACGCCAAAAACATCGCGGAGCAACGCTACGAACCAGCTAAGGCGACCATACAGGACACCCGGGATATGCACCGGAGGCTGGAAAAACAACGGGATGCATTCAAGCCCACCGCCTCAAAGCTGGAGGCGAGTATCCATGAATGCGCGCAAACCGGCTTCAATATAATCCTTGGAGAAGTTGAAAACATAAAGATAGCCTCAGGGCTTTCCATCGAAACATCCGGTATCAAGCGCAAGATCGACAGCTTTACTCGGCAGATTGAAGGTTCCATCACCGGCGCGCTGAACCGCCGAGTCGCCATGAGCGATCCCCAGTGCGCCGAAATCATGGAAATCGAGGCGGTGGACGAACGGGAACGCCGGCTTGGCGCGTTTCTCAATCAGGCGGTGCAGGAAAGCATCCGGCAGTCCGAAGCTGTCTTGGAGGAAAAAATGTCCGAAGCCCTTGCTGAAGTCAGCGATACGGTTATCAACAAGCTCAATGACAAAAGGCAGGAATTAGGGCGCGCCGTGGAGGAATTAAAATCTCTGGAAAAAGCCCTGTCAGAGAGCGAAATCTTGGAAAACAAAAAACGCTGTCAAAAGCGGATCGACGAACTGAACGCGTTTCTCACCGAGTGCGCGGGAATTATCGTTGCCCCAGTATAAGGATAACGGCGGTGCGATTTGTTGCCGAGCCTATACGCCCCGAAGCCGCTCTGGATTTGATAAAAGGGGTACACTGGGAGTATCCCTTCAAGACAGATTATGAACGTTACCTGCTGGTAAGCGATTATTCCGGCGCGCTCCCGATCCAAGAGCGGAACCGGAACGAAATGGGGGTAATTATACTGCTGGGAATATCCAGCGGCGTCTGTGAGAGCGTAACCCTGCTCAAGCAGAACCGCCGAATGCTCAATTATTTTGATCTGCTTGAAACGCTGAATACGCTCCCTGTCAGGGAATACCGTTTTAGGGCGGAAAAGCGGCTCGGAAACAAATACCGCTTTATTACTCAGCTCTTGGGCGGCTGGATCCATGAAAACTATGACGGCTTCTATTACCATATTGTCACGGCTGTGGCGAGGAGACGGTTCTATATGAAAACGTTACGAGAAATACGCCGAGAATACGGCAAAATATGCGGAGATATTCAAAAAATCCTCTGTGAAACGGCGCGGGAAATCCAAAATGAGATTCAGGGCTTTGCCGAAACATTAAGCCTCATGCCTACTGAGAAAACGCAATACTTTCATAAACGGTTTCAGCAGTTTATCGGCGACGCGGAGGACGGCATAACCAAAGTTCTTGATGACCGGATAAACGAAAAAAACGAGGAATGCGCCGCATTGCTTGACTATACTCAGCGGCAGGAGCTTGACCGGTATATCAAAAACGTAATCGCGAATCAGACCGCGGCGTATTATAAAAATTTGGAAGACTTATCCGCCGAAGCCTCGGCGTATCTTGAGTTCATCAAAGATAAGGAAGTTGCAGAGAAACGCTTTAAGGCATCCCTGATCGAACGCGAGCGAAATGAAATGCAACGGCGTTTCTATAAACCCGCGCCCTATGAAGAATGTTTTGCCGAGCTTGATCTGTTGCACCAATTCTTGAACGGCAACGAAGGAATGCCTAAGCAAAAGGCGGAAACCTGCAAAGGATGCGCGCACTGGAAAGAAGAAAAACGTTTCTGCGCTTTGTATCAATGCGGGATAGAGAAAATACCCTTCTTCAGCACCAAATGCTGGACGCTTGAAACAAAAAAAGCCGAACCTCCCCGCGGACAACGCCATGAACCGGCACAACCTTCCCAAAAAATACAGGAAAAATGCGGCGGTTGCGCTTTTTATGTCGAAGAGGATACATTCTGTAGATGGCTGAAAGCGGAAATATCCGAAACAATCGCAGGTTGCACACATTACAAGACCGTACGAGAACAGTTTCCCTATTGTATCGCCTGCGGCAGACGCCTTAACACGGCGGACAAGTTTTGCGTCTGGTGCGGCGCCGCGGCATACCGCGAAAAGGCGGTTTATCAAGCGCAGAATACGTTGCTGTATTGCTCATCCTGCGGTAGCTTGATGAAAGCCGGAGATCATTTCTGCGGGTACTGCGGAAACGCGGCATATTACGGAAAAAAATAAAAATCCCCGCCCCTTGCGGCGGGGTATTTATCCCATAGGGATAAGGAGTCATTGATGAAGTGTAAAAACTGCGGAACCGACCTATACGGCATTTTGCGTTTTTGCCCGCATTGCGGGAAAACGCTTTTTTCTTCCGGCGAATTACGATGCGCCAAATGCCACGAAATTCTGGAATCCTACTGGAAATTTTGCCCTATGTGCGCGGAACCCGTAAGGGACAAAGACTTTTCCAAAACGGAGAATAAAGCGCAAAATGCCCCGTTTAGGTGGTGATCTACAAAGTATGATAGTTAATTCTTTATAAGATATAGAAATATAATATAAACTATATTAGTCGGTTCAGTTGGGATACCCCAAATTCTTATTTCATTGCATATTAG
>JAIRPH010000234.1 GCA_031257135.1 Spirochaetaceae bacterium | reverse complement strand
ACTGAATCCGGTCCGGTTACGGCGATAGTCATCCGGGAGATGGACGGGTCTTCGGTTTCCCCGACGGTGAGGCTGTCGATGTTGAACCCCCGCCGGCTGAACAGCCCCGATACTCGGCTTAACGTACCCGCCCGGTTTTCCACCAGCGCGGACACCACGTGCTGCTTCTCTATCATAGCCGGACTATAGCAAATCCTGAAAAAAATAACAAGACCCTCCGAGTTTTCTGGATAGGACGCCGTGATTGCGCTATGGTATAGGATATGAACACCCATATCGAAACTTCCGCCCGGTACGGCTACGGTTTTATCGGCGCGCCGTTTCTGCCTTCCGGGGAGGACGAGTTTTACCTCAGAAACCGGCAGATTGAACAGCTTTATCCCGAAAGTCCTCGCCGGAGGGCGGAAACGTACCGCCTCGTCTCTCAAGCGGAAATCCGCGCGCTGGAAGCTCAAGGGAACCGATGCGCCCATTGGGAGGACTTTTGGGTCCGAGACCCTTTCGATCCCCGGCTTATCCGGGACAGCTTTTTCGCGGGGCGGGTCAGGCTGGGAGCGATGGAGGAAGGACTGCTCCGGTTTCACGACTACGTTCTTCCCATAGGCGTCGTCAACAGCCGGATCATTTCCTGCGATATAGGCGACAATCCGGCGATTCACGATTGCCGGTATATTTCCCATTACATCGTCGGAGACGGCGTCATACTCAGTTCGATACATGAAATGGATACGACTAATCACGCTAAATTCGGCGAAGGCATCCTCAAAGAAGGCGAATCCGAAGACGTGCGGATTTGGATCGAGCCGCTGAACGAAAGCGGCGGACGAGGAATTCTCCCGTTTCACGATCTGATTCCCGCGGACGCCTATCTGTGGACGGTGTATCGGGAAGATCGGGAGCTGATGGACGCGTTCTTGCGGATTACCCAAACCTCGGCGGACAGCCGCCGAGGTTACTACGGAACCGTCGGACACGGAACAGTGATCAAGCACTGCCTTACCATTAAGGACGTGCGGATCGGAGCGGGAGCGTACATCAAAGGCGCGAACAAGCTGAAAAATCTTTCGATAAAATCCGATTTTCAAGAACCAACCCAAATCGGCGAAGGGGTGGAGCTGGTAAACGGCATCGTCGGCTACGGATGCCGGATTTTCTACGGATGTAAAGCCGTCCGTTTTGTGCTGGGAAACAACTGCAATCTCAAGTACGGCGCGCGGCTTATTCATTCGATTCTGGGGGACAATTCCACGGTTTCCTGCTGTGAAGTCCTTAATAATCTGGTTTTTCCTGCCCATGAACAGCATCACAACAATTCTTTTCTCATCGCCACGATGATACTGGGGCAGTCCAATATGGCCGCCGGCGCGACCGTAGGCTCAAACCACAACAGCCGGGGAAACGACGGAGAAATCATCGCAGGACGGGGGTTTTGGCCCGGGCTTTCCAGTACGCTGAAACATAACTGCCGCTTCGCCAGCTATGTTCTCATCGCTAAGGGAAACTATCCCGCGGAGCTGAACATCCCTCTTCCTTTCAGTCTGCTTACGAACAACGCCGAAACCACTCGGCGGGAGCTTATGCCCGCGTATTGGTGGCGGTACAATATGTACGCGCTGGAGCGCAATAGCTGGAAGACCCGGAATCGGGACAAACGGATACGCAAAGTTCAACATATCGAAAGCGATTATCTTGCCCCTGACACGGTGCGGGAAATTGTGGACGCCTCGGCTCTGCTTGAGGAATGGACCGGTAAAACCCTGCTTCCGCCTTCCGCCGCCGCGTCTGCCCTGCGGAAAGCCGGGCGGTCTATGCTCGCCGACGAGACCGCCGGTCCTATTACGCTTATGATCGGAAACCGCTGTCTTGAGCGGTCTAATCAGGAAGTCAAGATTATAAAGCCCCGCGAAGGATACCGGGCGTATCGGGAGATGCTCCTCTACTACGGCGTCAAGACTCTGCTGGAATTTTTCGAGGCTCAGGGAATTCGGGACTTTGCCGCGTTTCAGGACGCTCATCCTGAACCGGTTTCCTTTAACTGGGTGAACCTAGGCGGTCAGCTTGCGCCGGAAGCTAAGGCTGACGCCCTGCGGGACGCGGTTCGTCAGGGAAAGCTGAAGGATTGGACGGCGATTCACGGCGAATACCGCCGCCTGCGGGAGGAATATCCTTTAGACAAGGCTCTGAACGCCCTCAAAACCCTTTCGTTTCTAGCCGAAACCGAAAGCCCCGCAGGAACTGCCGGAAAAATAAGCCCTGAACGGTGGGATCAGTTTATCCGGTCAGCCGTAGAAATCCGCCGGTACATTGAGGCTCAGGTCTATAAAACCAAGCTCAAGGACTACGCCGATCCCTTCCGGGCGATTACTTATCGCAACGCCGCCGAGCGGGATGCGGTTCTCGGCAGTATCGAGGATAATCCCTTCGTCAAAACCGCCCGAAAGGAAACCGCAGACTTCATCGCCTTAGCCGAAAAAATGCGGATCAGCTTCCAAAAAATGTGTTGATGAAACCTAAAAGCATTGATACACTAAAAGCATGAAACTAAACTTTAGCGTTACGCGGTTTTTATCGGCTTTGATCCTTGCGCTGGCGTCAGGATGCGTTCCCATCGAAGAAACCACCGACATTCCCGCCGAACTCGCCGGAAAATGGTACGACAAAGACTATTTTTTCACCTTCGAGATTACAGAAGACGGAGAAGGGTATATTGCGGAAAAAAGGCTCCATTACGCCGTAACCATTGCGGGAAGCCACGTCCGCTTCAAAGACGAGGAAACTAGCAGTGAGAAAGGGTCCTTCTACTATTCTATCGACGGCGGCAAGATGATCATGAAAACCGCGTCAGGAGTTTTTGACGCGCTTGAAGCGGGATCGCCGTTTATGAAATCCAACTCAAGCCCGCAGGATCATGGTCCGCCGGTTGAATTCATCGGAAATTGGTACAGCATAAACCACCCGTCCACTACGCCGAACTTTACGATTACCGCAGATAAAAAAATAACTATTTCCGGGTATGAGGCTCCATACAACGTAGTAATTTCTGAAAATATCCTCTCGGTTTTTACCGGCAACAGTAATTTAGAAGGAACATTCCACTATTTAATTAGATATAACGAGTCAATCAAATATGACGAGATGTCCGTAAGCGGCGGAACAGACATTTGCACAGGGCTTTCCCTTTTATCGCCCTTTGCGAAGAAAAATTGACGGGACGGGACGCTAGGCTATCGGGCATCGAGATCGTCGCATACCGCCAATTTTGACGCGCCCCTTAACTACGGCTAAGGACGCCTCTTAACTACGGCTAAGGTCATCCCTTAACTACGGTTAAGGACGTCTCTTAACGGTTATTGGAAAGGAAGCCCTGCTTGAAGGGACAACGGTACTGGCGGCCGCGGCGCGGAAGGTAAAAGAGCTGTTCCCGGCCGGCAAGTACCGCAACCGTGATGAAAAACTGAAAACAAGGGAGCGGCAACCGAAGTATAAGAAACGGTATTCGCGGCGGATGCAAATCATAGAACTGTGTTTCAGCGGCATAGAACACTGCAAGGGTATGGACCGGTTTACGCTACGCGGGAAAAAGAAAGAGGACATCCAGTTTTGACTATCCTATCCATGACAACGGGGACAACGTATCGCTATGTGTATTAGCGTACTTCATAGTATCTATTTTGTCCCCTCCTTGTCTCTACTATCATACTTTGTCAAACGCCGCCTTGAATTTGTCCGCTTTGTCCGCTGGCGATGGTTTTTATTCTTGATATATCCCGTTTTGTTCGATGATGGTTTCTTTTCCTTTAGTATAGGTAATGATAGTAGGATTTTTCACCAGCCCGTCCAGATGGATGAGGCTCGGCGCGTCGCCGTCGTAGTTAAGCCCCACCGCAAAATGACAGGTATGAAAAGCCTTTTCATCCTCCAGCATATGCCCGCTGATACGCGCTTCCGGGTTAAGCCCAATGCCGAGTTCCCCGATATTCCTCGCATTCCGGGCATAGGCATCGCCGGTTCCCGATGGAAACGTTCCGGCTTTTTCGTAATTGTACGCGTTAGTTTCCGCCAGCTTGATGGTTTCTGTTAGAGCGGCCGCCTCTTCTCCGCCCTGTATATCCGTGATAAATCCGCGGTCAATGGTACACCGAATAGGCTCCCGAATTATGATGTCCCGATCGTGCAAACTGATAGACCCGTCAAATACGATAATCCCTTGAGCGGTTCCATTTTCAGGACTCACGAAGGCTTCTCCGGCAGGCAGATTACCGCCTCTGCCGCCTTCGGAATAGTCGCCGTCGTCGGATCGTCCTTCTCGTCCCCGCAATCCGATCCGAATGTCCGTACCTCCCGGCGCGGTGACCCGCACTGAGTCAGCCTCATCCAGCGCGGACTTAACCGCCCCGCATCGGCGTTTCAGAAGAGCGTAGTCAATGGGAACCGTGCGGATAAAAGATTCCGCCGTCGTAGCCGGAGACCAAAAGCCTCGGCAGGTCTTTTCGCCGTACATTTGCAGATGAAAAATATGATCATACTGAGTGTCCTGATAACGATAGGGAGCGGCTATCCCCTGCCGGTCTTTGCCGAGCTTCTCCGCGCTCAGGGAAATGCACACCGCAGGCTTGGCGGAAAACGCGGCAATCACCGCAGGCTCGGCAAAATCGAGCTGAGTTTTGACCGGCTGGAAAAGCAATACCGGACAGCCCCGCACGTCAATGACCGCATCGTACAACGCCTGCGCTAACGCCGCTACATCCGAAACGGGATTGCTTATAATGAGAACCTCTTCAAAAGGCTTCACCTTGAGAGAAACTTCAATCGCTATCCGTGCGGCTTCCCGTATCCCCGGCAGACCGAAACGGGATTCAATATGAGCGAACTTTGAAAAATGTTCAGACATGATATGAGTATACCCATATTAAGAACGTTAATGCAAGCCTATGATAGTTTCATACTCCGGGGGAAGCGCATTTTTCCATCTGTTTGACGAAGGCGGTCATGTCCCGGGGAAGGGGCGCGGACAAATGCCGGTCTGGAAGAAAAAGCTCCGTTGCATGAAGCCCAAGCCGGGCGATCAGCGGACGCTCCTCCAGAGGGTCCCCGCGCCAGCCCCGCTTAAAGGACGAAAGCAATACGGGCTTCGCCGCTCCGTACAGCGGATCGCACACCACCGGATGCCCCAAAGCCGCAAGGTGAACCCGAATCTGATGAGTCCGCCCGGTTTCAGGCAGAGCCTCAACCAACGCGTAATTCCCGGCTGATCCCAGCAGATGGAACCGAGTCAGGGACTTCTTCCCCTGATACTTGTCTATGATAGTCCGATGCTGTTTATCCCCGTTAGGGACAAGCGGCAAATCGCAGGAGGTTTCCCGCCAAACCGGACGCCCCTGAATCACCGCTAGATACCGTTTCCCCACCTGCCGATTCTCAAAAGCCTGCGAAAGCAGTCGGTGGGTTTCCCCGTCTTTGGCGAACACCACCAGCCCGGACGTATCCCGGTCGATCCGGTGAACCGTAAACAGCTTCCCGTAAGCCTCGCCAAGAAGCCGGTCCAGCCGCGCTTCCGCATCATCCCAGCGATCCCCGCCGACCGCAATCCCAGAGGCTTTGTTCACCCCAAGAATATACTCATCTTCATATATAATAGAAAAAAATGGTTTCTTCACGCTTTTTTCTTCTTACAGCGACGCCCGGTAAGAACCGAGGAACCGGAAATCTTCGGTTTCGGTCTGCAAGGCTTCCATTACTCGTCGGAAAATACCGTCGGTTTCAGGAATGCTCAAATCCGCGTAAAACAGATACCGCCAGGGCTGTCCGTGAATGGGACGGGATTCCAGCTTGGAAAGATTGATGCCCCCATCGCTCAAGATTT
>JAIRPH010000107.1 GCA_031257135.1 Spirochaetaceae bacterium | reverse complement strand
ACTCGTTCTATTCAGGATAGAACCATCGAGGCTTTTAGTCCCGATGGTTCCGCTTTTAGCAAAACTCATTCGGCTCAAAGCCGAACAATCGGGTCTTTTGGACTGAATCGTTTTATTTTTAGCAGAACAAGTTCTATTCGGCATAGAACGAGTTTGATTTTCAGCAGAACGAGTTTTATCGTGCATAGAACGAGTTCTATCTTGTAGGACCGGTCTTTTAGGCATGGGGTCCCGTATACTGCGTTGGGGGTCCATATTCTGCGTCAGAATACCGATGCTTTGAATTGCCGGCTATAGACCATGAGGTTTTTATCGGGTATACTTCATAAAATTGATGAAACGAGGAAGTTTTATTGTATGATACAACTTTTATTCTTCCTGAGATTTAGAACCCAGCTCCGCCGTACCAGACCGGAATTGATGAGTCTTTTGGAAAAATCTATTATCGAGATCATCGAAACCGTAGGGGGAAAGCTCGATAATAAACGCCGAATCATAACCGGAATCTTTGACGAACAATCCTTAGGCATCTGGTTGAGCATTATTTCGGTGCTGGAAACGATTCAGCAGAGCCTCGAAGAAGCCATGCCGGAATTATACGGCTACGCCTTGGTGGTGAGCCGGGACTTGGCGGACTACGAGATAAGCCCCTTGTGCAGTAGTCTCGTCTCCAGAACAAACGGAACCGGCATCTGGTGCGCGCCCTCTGTGCAGGTCCCGCTGAGTCCCTACATAGCCATCGAAGAAAAGATACCCGAAACCGATACGCCGGTTTCCATCAACGGAGAAGAAATCAAGGCTACCGAAAGCTCTATCGTCAGAGGCTACGCGCGCCTGCGGATTCTGAAAACCTTCGCCCAGAGCGGCGGAACCGCCAGAGTCAAAGAACTGTTCCCCTTCCGGGAAAAAATCCTGCGTCTTATCTGTTACGGGTCTCATAGGAATGCGGTACTCCTCAGTCCTGCGTTTACGGGAAAACGAGACGGCATCTATCATTTCTGCGCCGAAACAATGGGAGACCATCCGCCCCTGATTCTCAGGTTCGGTCAGAGACGGAGTATCGGTTATTTTGCAGACCTTTTGACGCCGAAAATCCGGGAGTGCATCGCCTCCGTCGCCGAGCCGGAAACCCTCGAAGAATTAGACCGCTTAGGAGCGAACCTGTTCCGGGAACGGCTGACCCAAGAGTATTCGGATTATCTGATTCACGGAGTGCAGGCGTTTTTTGAAAAAATACTTGCCGCGTACCGTTCCGCAATGAAGCGGAAACAGTGTATTCCCATTCTGGTTATAGAACGAATCCACTACGCCGACGATACGGCGATGCGAATCTGTCTGGATGCGCTGAAAAGTCAGCGCAATAAGGCGGATCTTCTGGTGTACGGAACCTGTTCGTATCGGTCTGCGCCTCAGCCTACCGACGTCGAAGGCATAGCCTTTACCGATACCGCCGCCATTGAGGAACGGCTTTCGGCGTGGAAGGGGATTTTCCCGCGGGTCATCAAATTCGCCCACGAGGAATGTCCGGTACGAAGCGTTCCCGATATGTCTCGGGACCTTTGGGAAATCGCCTATTCCGCAAGCCTTTTGGGGCGTTATTTTCCGGGCTTTCTGTTTCCTCAGCTTTTTGAAGAGGAGGAACGGAAATCCGCCATGATGATACGGGCTTTCGATATTCTGACCGAGTTAGGCGTCATCGACTGCCGCGAAGACCCCGCGCCGCGGATTTCGGATTTTATGGCTTTGGCGGAAAAAAACCTTGGAGACCGGAAAGACCGGATTCGCCATTTCGTGCGGAACCGTTTGCTGGCGTGGATATTTTCTGGAAAACTGCGCCCCTGTTTCAGCCTTCTTGAGATTCTCGCGGAGTTAGGCGAACGCGGCGGAGACAAGCTGATTTTAGAAGCCATTTCCGGAGACGTAATTAACGGAACCTTTCAAGAAATAGAACGAACCGTAGCGGAAAAGCAGTTCGACGCCATCGTAGGAGAAGATAAAGGTCCGGCTTTGCGCTATATCTTCATTACCCTCAAAGCGCTTATGCACGGAAACGAAGCGGACATTCGGGAAGCCTTCAAAGACCCGCCGCCCATAGGGGATTTCTTTTCAGGATATAAGATTCAGATTCTTGCGAATCTCGCCGGATATTACCTGGGACTGCGGAATATTGAAACCGCTTTGGACGTGGTAAAAGAAGCTATGCTTATCGGTCAGTCCCAAAAGCAGGGAATCGCTCATGTGTACCGCTTGTTCGCTCTGGTGAATCTTTCAAAACAGCAGGTTGACGATTCCTTAGATTATGTGTCTTTTGCGGTGGACAACGCGGAAAAGTCAGAGCAGTTAGACGAACTGAGCGTAGCCTCTTACTATGCGGCGACGGCTCAGTTTCTGTTCGGAAACCTTTCCAAAGCCGAACAGCTTGCGCTGAAAGCCGAACAGGTCGCCCTCGCCTCCAACCGCCCCGGCTGGGCTGATAAGGCTCGGTTTCTTCGGGGAAAACTGCGCTTCGAAATAGGTTGCTACCAAGACGCGGCGGAGATTTTTACAAACCTCCAAAAAAATCCCGCCGGAGCGGTATCCGAGGGAATGTCCTGCGCCTTATCCGCATGGATATACCGGTCTCTGGTCTATACCGGAGCGCAAAATCCGAAAGCCCCCGCAGTCTTAGGCTACGACGGTTCCCTTTTTGAAATCGAGGCGTCCTACTTGACCGGAAATTACCAAAAAACTATCGGACTATGCAAAAAAGCTATGCCGCCATTCCCGGAAGAACGATTCCTCTATACCGAACGTCCCGATTGGCGAAGCGGCTTCGCTCAGGGAGAACTGCTCCTGCTGTCTCATAAAGACCTTTGGGAACGAATCGCCTGCGCCTATCGGTCCCTCGCCCTCTGCCGAGTCCCTGCGGCAGGAGAAGAACGGGAACAAGCAATCCGGCAGATGCAGAGGTTTACCAGAGACTCTCTGCTCCCTGATTCCGACCCGAATGACGTGTTTCATTTTTACGTGTATTACCGTATGCTGTTGGAATCAAACGCCTCTGAAATCGACCGGAATACGGCGATAAGCATGGCGTTCCGCCGGCTCCAGCGCAGGGCGAACCGAATTGACGACATGGAAACAAAACGGACGTTTCTTAATACTCATTATTGGAATAGCACGTTAAGCATCGCCGCCAAAGACCACAAGCTGATATAAATTCGGCGGTGTTCCCATTATTCAAACAGGGCGCAGGATTTAACGGGCGCAAGCCCATTGAGTCCTACGCCCTCTCCTTCATGCAGAGCTTACCGCCCGCCGCTTAGGGCGACGGCGCGGCGGCGGAGTCGTTGAAGGCTATGCGGTACGTGCCGGCGTTATAGTCAGCAAGTACGCTTAGATAGTATATCTGTCCCGGGGTTACTGACCGGGAAACGTATAAGTTTCCCGCGTGGACACCCCATGCTACGTCAACCTCAGTGCCAGTGTTGTCGTACAGTTTAGCATACCCGGCAGACAGTGTGCCTAGGCTGAAATGGATATACTGGGTTGCGTCGGTCGCAGTAAAGCTATACCAGTGCGTTTGTAGCCAACTTGGAAAATCGCCGTTAGTCCAAGCATCGGCGATAAGCGGCGTCGGCGTAACCCCGGGAGGAACCACATTGGTGCTGAAGGTTATCTCGTGCGGGATGTCGCCATACCCGCTTAAAAATCCGAATGTGGTATATGTCTTTATATAATAGTCATTGCCGCTCGTTACCGCAACGCCGATAGGATTAAACTGGCGGTTTATTCCTCCAACCGCAATACCGTTGCTGTCATATACCTGAATATATACATTTCCCTCGGAACCGAAATAGTAGTCCGACTTGCTGTGTATAAACAGAGAACTAGCGGACGCGGTAAATTTAAACCACTTTATCTCGTCATACGCGCCATCCGCAAACATACCGTCAGTCCAGATGTTCTCGGTAAGAATAGGAACGCCGGTTGTCGGCAGTAGTACCGGCGGCGGCGTAGCAAACGAGTTAAACCCAATCTGGTATGTAAAATTAGCGTTCCCTACTACTCTTATATAGTACATTGTGCCGGCTGTTACCGATCGGGAGAATGAAAGGAGGGGATATTGATTGGACAGCGATGCAGAATTTCCAACTAATGCGCCTGTGTTGTCATACAGTTGAACATTCAGAATAGTGGACATATCCGTTAAATAGGCGTGGATATACTGCGGGTCTGCGCTTGCGGTGAAGCTGAACCACTGCATCCCGCCTGCGGCGAGATTGCCGTCAGTCCAGACGTTTTCGGTAAGCGGGATAACGCCGGCTGGCGGCGTTACCGGCGGACGTACGCCGGACGAACTGATCGCTATCCAGTATTTACCGGAATGATAATTTTGACTTGGTCTTATCTTTACATAATACTGTCCGGGAGTTGTTATCGCCGAAGATAATTGATTTGTGCCGTTTATGGATTGCTCGGTTCCAACCGGATTGCCGGCGTTGTCATATACTTGAAGACGCCCGGACGAAAGGATAATGTTGGAACTATAAGGAGTGCCGGGAAAATCGTAGTATATCTGCGTAGCCGCGGTAGCAGTGAAGCTGAACCACTGCGTCCCGTCTGCGGGTAAGTTTCCCTCAGCCCAGACGTTTTCAGTAAGCGGAATGGCGGTAAAATTATCTGCGGTTAAAACAATCGGCGCGGTATCGGTGCCGAACTCAGTGGTGAGATTGTTGTAGATATGCACTAACTCGTTCCTGCCGGAACTGCCGCCGATCTTGTCAATCGTAATCGTAACCAAGTAGAATCCGGCAGAAACGCTGTTCACCGTTTCGCTAATCTCTAACATTCCGCCGCTCGTTACGGGAGTAGGAGTCAGCGTTACTGTAGGGTATCCGGTTACTCCCTTCATGGTAAAGCTGGTTATCGACGCGCCCGCGGGATACTGAATCTTGTATTTGAAGGTTCCGCTTCCCGTATCGGCAACACCCTCAAGCTCTACCGCGACGGTCTGCGCCGCGGCGTCTACCGTGAAGTCCTGCGTGCCGG
>JAIRPH010000229.1 GCA_031257135.1 Spirochaetaceae bacterium | reverse complement strand
GAATCTTGTATTTGAAGGTTCCATTTCCCGTATCGGAAACGCCGGTAAGTTCTACCGCGACGGTCAAAGACGCGGCGTTCACCGTGAAACTCTTTGTGCCGGTTGCCGCTAAATTGCTGACGCTCTGATCGCTTCCCGCGTAGGCTTTTACCTCAACGGTCCATTCTCCGTATTCTAGGGTGAACGCGCCGTTTTCAGGGGTAATGGTCTGGGGAGAGCCGCCGCTTTTGGTAAAGGCGTACTCATAGGTGAGTCCGGTTTTGCCGGGGAAAACTGAGCGGTCTACGCTCTCCGCCGCGTCTCCGCAGTCGATGGTTACTTGTCCGTACCCTACGGCTCCTGCGGCTTCCGAAGCGCTGTCCAGCGGACAGGCGGTAAATCCGGCAAGAATTGCGCCCGATAGGGCGGTAACGGCGAGGAACGCTCCCAGCCGTGATTTCAGTTTCGTCATAATTTCTTCTCCTCCTTCTTAGTTGGTAACGGTTACGATGAATTCAGCGTAGTAATACTCGCTGTCTTTCGATACTTGGAGACCGATAGCGTATCTGCCCGCGGCTTTCCCTGCGCCGGTAAAGGTGAATGAAGACTGTCCCGCTTTGGAGGCGTCTTCCGCTCCGTTGACGTACCATTTCTGTCCGGAGTAGCCTGTTCCCGAAGCGGCGATTACGACCGATTGTCCCGCGGCGGTGGTGACGCTTGCAGATGTTCCGTTGGTAAAAGCGATATGTCCCTGCTCGTTAATCCAGTATTGAACGGTAATACCCGCTGTGCCGACAGGCGACCACTTCGCCCAAAAGGTTTTGTCCCCGGTACTGCCGGCTTCGATTTTTACTACCGCCTCTCCGGTGAAGCCTGCGTTGCCATACCAGCCGATGAAGAGGTTGCCGGCTTTAGCAGGCTCAGGCAAATCAACATCCGCGCTCTCGATGGTGTAGCTTGTTTTTGCGTCTGCGGGGTTAGTTCCGCCGTTCAGCTCGTAAGTAATCTGATAGGATAGGACATTCCATTTAGCCCAGAAAGTTTTGTTTCCGGTACTGCCGGCTTCGATTTTTACTACCGCCTCTCCGGTGAAGCCTGCGTTGCCATACCAGCCGCCGAAGGCGTAGCCAGTTTTAGCAGGCTCAGGCAAATCAACCTCGCTCTCGATGGTATAGCCGCTTGGGGGATTGGCTCCCTGAGTTCCGCCGTTCAGTTCGTAAGTGATCTGATAGGGTACCCCAGTCCACTTGGCGTAAAGCGTAAGGTTGCCGGTTACGGCGTTATCGAAATTCCACACGAGGAGAAAGTCGCTGTCCTTATACCATCCTGCAAAGGCGTAGCCTTCTTTAGTTATGCCGCTGGGTACGGAAACTCTGCCGCCCTCTACGACGGTTTGGCTCTCCACATTCGACCCGCCGTTGCTGATGAAGGTTACGGTGTACTTGGTTTCTTCGACTTCGGGACAGCCGGTTAAGAGAAATGCCAGAGCCGGAAGGACTGCAAGCAAGCCGATGACGGGTCTCCCCGCCGCTTTTGTAATGATGGTCATATCATTACCTCCTGTAAGTCTCCGCCAATTCCGCATTAGTGAAGGTCAGCGCAATCGGCGGATAGTATTTTTTCCCTTACGGGATAAGAACCGATGCCGGCGGGTCTCTGCGGGGCTTTCCGCGCTTCCTGTTCCCCCTTGAACCGCCATAAAACAGGACTTCCCGCTGAAAAACTAAAACCTGCGACGTCCTGATTCTGAAAAGAAAATAAAGCGGCTATACTGCCTAAGAAGGAGTAATTTCGATAAAAACAAGTAAAATTGTCTAATAGATACTTGACAAAGCTGGAAAGGCTTATATAATTTTTTGGTGCTTGGTGCTTGGTGCTTGGTGCTTGGTGCTTGGTGCTTGGTGCTTGGTGCTTGGTGCTTGGTGCTTGGTGCTTGGTGCTTGGTGCTTGGTGCTTGGTGCCAAGCCATACCTATGGCCCAATGAGAAGAATGACTGCCGTATTGAAAGCATTATCATAAAGATAACTATATCACTTTCAAATAAAAAACGCAAGAAAGATAAAATAATTCCAGAAAAATTTTTTCTCCCTACGCGTCTCAATCAGCGCAGGGTAGGCATAAAACCGCCAGTCTTCGGGACATATCTGCAATCAAATATACGGCAGAAACCCTTCCCGCTGAACGCGCCATCTCGGATCGGCGGGAAAGCCGAGACCAGCCGGAGCATCGTCCCAGCCTGCGGACATCATGCCCGCCGCGAGCAGAAGCGCGCCGTTGCCCGGAAGATACAGGGGCAAGTCGTCCCGGTCAGCCTGCGGATTATGTCCGTTGGCGAGATAGGTATTCTTCGGAGTGTCCATCAAGAGCAGATTCACCGCGTCTTCCGGCATATTAAGCCGAGCCGCGGTCATTGCCATCAGCGGAAAATCCCACCCCCACAGAGATTCCCGATCCCATACCTCCAGCGTCCGCCGTAATGTCCGGGACATAATCTCCCGGTCTATCCCGTTACCCGGCAACATCCCCAGCATGGCGAGCATCGACGGATGATCCGTGTGAAAAACCGGTTCCGTAAAGGTTTGAGGACAATTCGCATGAGCGACGTATACCCCTTCATGCGCCGGAGGTTTGCTCAACCCCCGGGACATAGCTTCAAACTCAGGACGCGGAGGCTCTCCAAGCCGGGAAAGCCACACATTCGCCTGCCTCAGCCCCCAGCGGAAATACTCGACCTCAAAGCCCGGATTGAGAACCTGCCGAGGATCATGCCGTTCCTGAGCGGGAATAACCGGCGGTCCGAGGACTGCGCTTCCGTCGGCTTGTATGTGGAGGAAACTCGCCATAAACTCCGCGCTTTCCACTACCGCGTCCCGGTAACGCCGCAGGAATTCTTCGCTTCGACTGCACCGGTAGCAGAGTTCCGCAAGCATAATAGGATGAGGCTGTTGCCACACGAGCAGTACCGCAATAGACGAGGGCGTATTATAGCCGCTGGGATCGCACATTTTAGGCCACCGCGCGCCCTTATAGCCCTGTTCGGCGGCGATGCGCCGGGCGACCGGCAGAATCTTTAGGTAATAAGAAAGGCTTTTCTCAAGTTCTTTGCCTCGGTTCCACAAGGCGAAATATCCGCAGTGCCAATAGTGCATCTCAAGGTGAAACTTTCCGTACCAGCTGTTGCAGGTGAGTCCGGTTTCCGCGGGAGGCAGATAGCCTCGGCACTGAATCGCTGAAAGATACTGAGACAGTACGATCCGCCGCTCAAGCTCCTGCGCGCGGAGGTCAGTAGAGCCGCCGAAATCAATGGCCGCGCCCTCGTTCCAGTAAGTTTCCCAGAAGGCGATGCATCGCTGTTTGCTCCGCTCAAACTCTTCCGGCAGGCTGATATTCTCATCCGGGGCGAATCGGAACGACAGCTCGATGGCGTCTCCGTTTCCGGTAAAGACGACGGTATGGAATCCATCAAAACAGGATTCCGTATTCTTACCGGTTCTCACCGCGACGGCATACCTCGTTTCGTCCATAAGACGCCGGATAATAAGCCCGGATTCTGTAATACTTACGGCGGTAGTATGAGCAGAGGAATTAGCGAAGTCTCCTCCCGATTTCTTATGAACCCCGTAAGGAAACGCAAGCCGAATCCGGAGCTTCCCTTCATCCCGCTTGAGAAGCCTCGATTCAACGCGGACGCAAAACGTATCTTCCTCAGGATGCACAAACGTATGCGCCCTTACCGGTTCGCCTCGGATGGCGAAGGATGACGCGATAATCCCTTCCCAGAGAGAGAGTTCCTGCCTGATTCCGGCGTAATCCTCATACCCTGTGGCGTCGGCTTCAAGGCTTATACGGGCAAGATTAAACCGGTGGGCGTTCTGCCGCAGAGCTTTGAAAAGCTCTTCTTGTCCTTCGCGGTCGGTTGCGTAGGCAACGTCTCGTCCGTAGGCATGGTAGCGGGTTTTACGCAAGGCCGAGTCGTCTTTCGGCGCGGAAGGATACCGATGCCAGCCCCAATCGGACATCGCGCAGAGGGGAAACCGGGATTGGGGAAAACTTTGCAGTCCGGTAAAATCTACCGTAACGCAAAACGCGCCGTTCCCCACCGAGAGCGGCTCTCCTGTTTTCGTATGTACATATACCGGATTATGGCGGCTCATCAGCGTTTTTCTATCGATCATATAAATAGGACTTCATTCCTTAATGAGTTTAAGCTATATCAAGAATCAGATCAAGATAGTATGAATCGCGATACTTCCGGTTCTGAACCGAACGCGCCGCCCCTTGATTTCAGCGAAACCGCCTCCATGCTGAAAGCTAGAAAATTCCGCTGGAATTATCGCCTCACCTCTTGCGGTTTTTTGGGAAACTTGCTATACTCTCCTTATGCGTAAGATAAGTCCTTCAGCAAAGGCTCTTCCCATGAGGGCAGACCTCGCCTTCCCGCCTGTACGCCATTTGCGCCACGCGCCACGCGCCACGC
>JAIRPH010000088.1 GCA_031257135.1 Spirochaetaceae bacterium | reverse complement strand
CAGCTTCGAGGAAACGGTTAAAAACCGTCGTCTCAAGATATACCTTTAACATATATTTTAAGTATATTTCAAGAATGATTCTTTGTCAAGTTTATTTATTCTATATATGATTTTCTATATCTTTTTCTCTGCCCCCCTGAGTTAGTAAGTCTTATAGAGATAAATAGTATAGATGCTTTCCTCATCGTAATAGCGGTTTACTAATTCCAATCCTATGTCTTTGCTGTTGGATATTTCAGCCCTTGAAAGAATGTATGTTCCGCCGAAATCGTTCTTGAAAACGTTCATATCGATATTCAGCGTTACCGGCGCGGCGTTTTTGTTTCTCGTAGGCTGGTAATTTAGTTCGACGTTGTATAAATACATTCTGCCGCCCCAGCTATCGTAATACTCCCGCGCTTCTTGGCTGATTTCAAATTCCGGCGCGGGTAAGGTTCTGATTTGTCCATATTCTTTTTTAATCTTTTAAAAAAGAAAAAGAGCCGGTAAAATAACCGGCTCTGCCCTTGAGGCAATCGGAAATATAGTGATTTGGGAGGGGAACTATAGGTCCGATGTTTTATATATCGGACATCGTATACAAATTCTTAAGCGGTTTTTATCGTTATTCACTTTCAGATATAGTAATATCCACTGTTAAAGAAACCCGATAGGTCTTGCCTTTTTGGACCGTGAGAGTTCGGATTATCGAATAATCGCTCATTTGAAACTTCACTTCATGCCGTCCCGGTTCAACAGGATAGGGCTTCATGGTATTAGGTAAAAGGTCGTTATCCACATAAATACGGGCGTTTTCAGGAGCTTCAAAGATGATTATCGGCGTCGGGTCTTGCAATTCTACGGTAATATCCGCAGTTTTTCCCCGTTCTATCAGAAAACGCCGGCTTTCATTGCGATAGTCATCGGAAACTATCACCAAATTATGGGGACCTTCTCGTAAAAGACGCTCTTCATGAGGATTTTCAACGACTTCGTCATCAATAAGCAGGACGAAAGGTTTCCCCGGAAGCTGTTCAGGGTAGCGGATGCTGATTTTTACCGCTCCTTCACTGCTCAAAATAGGTTTTATGTGAAGCTGAAAGACCATAGATTCGATTTCTTCAGGCAATCCTTTGATAACCGGCATAATCCTGAACAACAAGGGAAAGGATAAAGGCGAAACGACTTCAGTAGGAACCGATATATACGGCGTAGTCCGCAGTCCGTGAGAAGCCCGCAGGGGAATCTGATAAACGCTCTGAATCTTGTTCGGCAGAACTTCAAAGCCGATCTGTTGAGCGTCCACATCGGCGACGCCGGGACCCGGAATATCGCCCAACTCGGCGTAGAGTACCATAGCCAGCGTTCCGTGATAATCAAGATAGGTTTGAGGAGCGGTCAGTTCCAGCTCCAGCCCTCTGAAAAAACGGATGTCCTGACCTAAGCTGATAGCAACAGACCCAATATATGAAAGCGGAACAGCTACCCCTTCGGGATTGTCCAGCTCAATATGTACATTTCCCTCAATGAGCGCGCGGATAGATTCCGCATGAAGTTTCCCTTGTATATATGCCAAGCAAAATAAACACACCAACGCCGCGTGTCGAGGTTTCATTCATTACTTTCCTTCTTTAAATAGATACTTTCCCGGGTCTTGAGCTTTTCCATTTTGCCGCAGTTCAAAGTGGAGATGAGGTCCCGTGGATTGTCCGGTTGAACCTACTCTACCTATAAGCGTACCGGATTTTACGCTTCTTCGCAAGGCTGTTTCGATTTTCGAGAGATGCCCGTAGAGGCTTGCCCAGCCGTCGCTATGGCGGATAATTATGTAATTGCCGTATACGGCGTCTTCTCCGATTTCCGTAACGACTCCTTCCCGGACCGCATATACTTCGGTTCCGGCAGGAGCCGCGAGGTCTAAGCCGTTGTGGTTCCGAAAGTCTCCGGTGATCGGGTTAATCCGGGGACCGAAATCGCTGGTCAGGCGATAGCTCCGCAGAGGATACCGGAAACCGCTATGGAAGAAAAAGACCCGTTCCGTTGGGTTGAAATCCGCTCCGGGGAAAAACCGAAACCGTTCTTTATCTATGGTTATGACCACTCCGCCCGGAATTGCGAGGCGGCTTGATGCAAGAAGCTGTTCCAGATCGGATTCAGGCTGTTCCGGGATAAACAGCCCCGGCGTAGAGGGAAGCAGTAAGGGCTTCTTAGGGTCGAGACCGCTCTGATGGGCGATTCGGTTGAGGGTTGCTATGCCGGCGTAAGGTATGTTGCATCGGGCGGCGAGGGTGAGCAGGGTATCATCAGCGGTCGGCGTATAGACGTACACGGTGAGGTATTCAGCAATAGACTCTGACGAATTTCCTGTCCGGCTGATATTAGCGATGCGCCGCCGAGCGGATTCTACATCGGACTGATACTGTTTAAAGCCTATATCAGAGGAATGTAATCGGGAAATAACCGGAAATCTTTGCGGGTCCCCATAGAGATTTACGGGCAGGATAAGAAGCAAGATAAGAAGCATAAAAAAAGACCGGGATAGAACACCCCGGTCATTCCTTTCGGAGTAAACAACGGCTATGCTTGAACGATAGCGTTTGAGGGACAATCGCCTTCGCAGGAACCGCAATCTACACACTTATCCGGATCAATCCACCGGGCGTCGTCTTTCTCGCTGATAGCCTCGTTAGGGCAGACATCTTCGCAAGAACCGCAGTTACTACAGTCGTCCTTTTTCACTTTGTAAGCCATGCTATACCTCTCTTAATATAAGAATATATATAATGATACAGGATTTTTTTAGAAAAAGCAAGGGAAAAATGTTGTTTTTCAGGGTCATGTCAAGATAATTACCATCCCTAATTTTTTTCTTGACATTATAGAAGTGTCTTTCTACAATGAAAGGCGTAATATAAGGCGGAATTATACGGCGCGCTTTATTTTTAAATTAGTTTAAAAAACAATTGAAAAAATACTGACTTTTTTTTCAATTTGTAGTATATTGATTAT
>JAIRPH010000237.1 GCA_031257135.1 Spirochaetaceae bacterium | reverse complement strand
ATAGACGGCGATACGAAGCGGTATGCGTTATCGCAGGGTTTTTTTCTCATTGAGCCGTCTGGAGAAGATGTGACCATAACCGCGCCGGTTTCCGCGCCGAAGGTCTGGTGAACCGCCGGTCAGACGCCGCCCTAAGCGGCGCGGCTCGCGCCGTGCGCCCCCGCTTCTTGCGCCGGGCGCATATCTTGCGGCGCAGGCTCTGCGCGATAGCCCCGCGGGAAACGCCCAGTAAGCGAGTCTGACGCCGAAGCCCAGCCAGCACAGCGGGCTACGGGAGATTTATCTGAAAGAAATCAAAACCCGAAGGATAAGACGCGCTTCCCTTTTCTCTTTTTTCTCGATATACTAGGGAAGTGAATATACGAAAGTGTTTCTTGTGGATTGCGCTTTTTATACTAACTTTTGAGCTTCCCGGACAGGATCGGACAGGATTTCCGCTGACTGTCCAAGACGTCCTTGGAAGAACGCTTACCCTTGCGGAACCGCCTCGGAGGATCGTGAGTTTAAGCCCGGGAATAACCGAAATCCTCTTTGCCGTATCCGCAGGGGATCAGGTTGCGGGCGTTACTCAGTATTGCAACTACCCGCCGGAAGCCCAATCCCGCAGTAAAGTAGGCGGATTTTCAGGGGCTACCGTCAACATAGAAAGCATTGTCCGGCTCCAGCCCGATTTGGTTATCCTATCCAGCTTTATGCATGAACGGCTTATTCCCCTGCTGGAACGGCTTTCCATACCGATCTTTGCGGTAGAACCGCAAAATTTTACGGAAGTCTATCAAACTATCGAGCAAATAGGCAAGCTGACTGGGAAATCGCAAAAATCCGGCGAAGTAATAGCCGGAATGAAGGAAAAAATCCGCCGGGCCGAAGCGCGGCGGGGCAATCGGGAACGCCCCGGGGTCTTTTGGGAACTTTCGGATGAACCCCTCATAACCGCCGGAGGCAATACCTTTATCAGCGAAGCCATATACCTTGCAGGAGGGCTGAATGTGTTCGCAGACCTGAAAGAACAGTGGCCCGCCATAAACACCGAGCAGGTCCTGCTTAGAAGTCCCGCATGGATCATCGCGGGAGATGATCATGGGAAAGTCATTGAGCCTAAAGCCCTTTCGAGGCGTCCGGGCTGGTCGAGAATTCCCGCGGTGAGAAATAACTGCATTGCGCTGGTCAGCGCGGACCGGCTTTACCGGTACGGACCGCGGCTTGCGGATGCGGTGCTGTCCATTGCGGATATACTGTGGGGAGGCTTGTGATTCCCCAGAAGAAGATTCCCCTCAGCATCATCCTGATTCTCGTCCTTATTCCTGCCTGCATCGCCGGATTGTTGAGCGGGTCTGTTTCTTTTACCCTGAAAGACCTGCGGGACATTTTCGCCGGCGGAGGCGATGGAACCAACGGGCTGATACTCTTTGAAATACGCCTGCCCCGGACTATTTTAGCCCTTGCGGTCGGCGCGGCTTTGGGAATATCCGGCGCGGCTTTTCAGGGAATTTTCAGAAACTCACTGGCTGATCCGTATATCATCGGCGCGTCTTCCGGGGCGGCTTTGGGGGCGGCTTTGGCAATCGCTCTGGGGCTGACTCTTTCTGGTCCGGTATCTGCGGTATCCCTCTGCGCTTTCGGAGGCAGTCTCGCCGCGGTATTCCTCGCGTTCGCCATATCCCGAACCGTCGGCAATCCCGCGCCGGCCGCCGCGCTTCTCCTTGCGGGAGTCAGTCTCAGCTCGCTTTTTTCCGCTCTGCTGTCGCTGATCTTGGTGCTGAAAGATCGGGCTTTACATCAGGTATATTACTGGCTGTTAGGCAGTCTGAACGGCGTGTCTTGGAACACGTTACCTGCGGTTTTACCGGTTATGGTTTTGGGGTGTTTTATGGTATTTCTCGCTCATCGTCCGCTGGATTTGCTTCTCCAAGGGGAGGATGTGGCTGAAAGTCTCGGCATCAGCGTCCGGAAAACCCGGCTTTTTATTGCTTCCGGCGCGTCTTTAGCCGCGGCGGCCGCGGTTGCCGCGGCTGGGATTATCGGCTTTGTGGGACTTATCGCGCCTCACGCGGTACGGATGATCATCGGTCCCGCTCACAGACGGCTACTGCCGGCTTCGGCATTGTTCGGCGCGCTTTTGATGATTCTGGCGGACATCATCGCCCGAACCGCGGCGGACAATCTTGAACTTCCAATCGGCATCATTACTTCTTTGGGAGGCGCGCCGTTTTTCATCTATCTGCTTGCCCGTCATGGACGCCGGGTAGGGCGGCTGTAGCGGAGGAAACGATGCTGGAACTGGAGCATCTCAGCATAGGTTTTAAAAAAAGAGTTATTTTAGAAGACCTCAGCCTTACGCTCAAGCCGGGGGAACTCGCCGCCTTAGCCGGACCGAACGGAGGAGGAAAGACCACGCTTCTAAAGACTATTGGAGGGCTACTGCCGCCTCTTGGAGGGCGGGTATTGCTGAACGGCAACGACCTCGGGCGCATGAGCCGGCGGGAACGGGCTGAACGGATCGGGATTCTTTTTCAGAGCGCGTCTTCGGACTGGCCCTTTACGGTGGAGGAATTAGTAGCTCAGGGGCGTTTTCCGCATCGGCGGATATTCGGACCGGAGTCTCCTGCGGACCGGCGGGCGACGGCGCAGGCGATTGAGGCGGCCGGGCTTGGCGGATATGAACAGCGTCCTGTGACCGAGCTGTCCGGCGGCGAGTTTCAGCGGACGCTTATCGCCCGGGCAATGGCGCAAGAGGCGGACCTGCTTTTGCTGGATGAACCGGCGAATAATCTTGATCCTAAATATCAGTATATGGCGATGAATCTTGTCCGGGCAATAACGAAATCCGGCCGGACCGCGCTGGTCAGTATGCACGATCTCAACTTGGCGAGTCTCTATGCGGACCGGATTATTCTGATACACGGCGGAAAGGTTGCCGCGTTCGGCAGTCCCGCCGAGGTTTTGCAGGAACCGCTCCTCGATCAGGTTTTCGATATTCCTTTGAAGATTTCCCCGCATCCCGGGGATTCTCGGTTTAAGGCTGTATCGTTTCCGGTTTCTTCTCTAAGATAAAAAAAGCCTTTTAGCGTAAATTATCTCTATAGCTTCTGAGTTGCGCTTCCGCTTCCCATAGGATAGATACTTTAGTACACTGAACGCAGGAGACAACTATGATAATCCGAAATCCCTGTATCAGCAACATCAAAGCAGGGTATTTATTCCCGGAAATTGCGAAGCGACGCCGGGAGTTTGCGGCGGCTCACCCCGAAGCGGAGATTATAAGCCTCGGGGTGGGAAACACGACGGAACCGATTCTGCCCCATATTGACCGGGGACTTACGGAAGGGGCGCGGAAACTCGGTACCGCCGAGGGCTACAGCGGCTATAGCGACGAGGGCTTATTGTCCCTGCGGGAGCGGATTTCCGAAGTATTTTATAAAAAGCAGTTCGCCCCTGAGGAGATTTTCATTTCCGACGGCGCAAAATGCGATATAGGACGGCTTCAGCTTTTGTTCGGCTCAGGAACGCCCGCGGCGGTTCAGGACCCGTCGTATCCGGTATACGTGGACGGGTCGGTGCTTATCGGCGCGGCTGGACCATGGAATGGAACGGGCTATCAGGGGATTACCTATCTTCCCTGCACCGCGGAAAACGATTATTTTCCCGATCTGACGAGGCTTCCGTCGCAGGGGCTTATCTATTTTTGTTCCCCTAATAATCCTACCGGCGCGGTGGCGGACCGGGAACAGCTTACCGCTTTGGTTAAAGCCGCGCTCGCCGCGGGTTCGCTGATTATCTTTGATGCGGCATACAGCGAGTATATCCGAGACCCTCAACTGCCGAAGAGCATTTTCGAGATAGACGGAGCGCGAGCCTGCGCGGTTGAAGTGAATTCGTTTTCCAAGCCCGCGGGTTTTACCGGAGTGCGTCTCGGCTGGACCGTTGTTCCGAAGGAACTCAGGTACGCCGGAGGAGAAAGCGTCAACGCGGATTGGGCTCGGGTATGCGGAACGATTTTTAACGGCGCGTCAAACATTTCTCAAGCCGGCGGGCTTGCGGCGCTGGAGCCTGAAGGACTCAGAGAGATTCGGGAGCTGTCTGATTTTTACTTGGGAAACGCGAAACTGATTCGGACCGCATTACGGAAGCTGGGGATTTCCTGCGTCGGCGGAGACAACTCGCCCTATATCTGGGCGAAATTTCCCGGTAGAGACAGTTGGGAGGTTTTTGCGGAAATTCTCGAACAGTGCTGGGTCGTGACGACCCCCGGTTCAGGCTTTGGACCTGCGGGGCAATCGTTCATACGGTTTTCGGCATTTGGTCACCGCTCCGACGTAGAAACAGCCTGCAAACGGCTTGAAAAACTACAGCCCTAGCAAAGAACCGCCGGCAATAGCGTCGGCGGTTCTCTACAACAGCAATAGGGTAAACAATTTTTTTGAGAAAAAACGTATAAGACTCTTGACGAAATTCTGAGGCTTTTTATATAATAATTCTATGGGACATTGCAAAATGTTTTTAGAAAACTTTTTCACCTTCAGTGTTGACATTAGGGCAGACTTTGACCCTTATACGAAACACGAAAATTTTGCCGCATATCATTATCTTTGTCAAGTACCTAATCCGTTAAATTCACGCTTTTCTCTTATCATTTTCTCTCAAAAACATTCTTCAGAAAGGCGGGAACCTGACCCCTGTAACTGGGGGCGGTTATGACGATAGAACATGATAACAATCAACCTTTTTCGCTAACTTTTGACAATACCTTGTTGTCAGAAGATTACCAAAAGGGAAATATAAAAATTATAGATACACACGCAAAATCAGACAAATGTCTGATATTTTGTTCCGGTAATGGTTTATATTTCCCCAATACCAAAGAAGAGTATACAGAAAAAATACGGAAAAATGATAGATATGAATGGGAACATATAGCGCATAGTAAAAATATAGAAAAAAACTTCTCAAAACTTATATTTATACGGGACATTTATAAACAGTGGTATGTTAGTGGAATTAACAAAGAGTTACATTGCATAGACGCTTTGGTTGAATATATAAAAACTGAAACTAAAAAATATAAAATAATCACAGTCGGAAGTTCCGCCGGAGGATATACTGCGGTTTTATTAGGTATTCTATTAAACGCGTATAGAATTGTAACGGTGTCCGGACAGTATTATTTATGGTCATTTGTTGATAGAAATCCTCTTTTAAGAAAATATAAAGACGATATACATAAGTCAAAATATTATGATTTGCGTAATATATTAAAAAATAGCGACTCGCAAATAGTATATATATTTCCAGTCCGATGCGAAAATGACCTTGAACAATATAATTATGTTAAAAATTATAGCAATATACAATTTTACCGAATAAACAGTCAAAATCACGGTACAGGAATTAATAGCGCGCAATATCCCTATATATTTTTATCTGATATGAATAAGATGGAAAAAATATACGAAAGATACAAAGACCGTATTATAAACGGTAATATGTTTTATTGCGATATAAATACTTGGAGGTGATCTACAAAGTATGATAGGCGGAGCATGACAAAGGGGGACAAAAGCGATACTATGGAATAATGCAAATCACCATAGAACTCAAATGCCCCCAATGCCATAGCAATACTATA
>JAIRPH010000236.1 GCA_031257135.1 Spirochaetaceae bacterium | reverse complement strand
GGGCGAAACTCTATCCGAACTATCTTCACGGGGTTCAGGGAGCCTTTATCGCGAGAGCCGACGACGAAGCGTCTCTATCTGTCGAGGATGTCTGCGCCGCGCTCAAGAACCGGGGCGGCTTTACCGGCAGTTACGACGATCTTACCGAACACGTCCGGCAGTTTTTCGACGAAGCCGCGTACCAGTTGGGCGATGGGTTTTCGGTGAATCTCAAATACTTTTCCATACATCCCCGCATAGGCGGCACGTGGGAGAACGCCGCGGAACGGTTCAGTCCTGAGAAGCACAAAATCGGTTTCAGCTTTAGGACGCTGAAGCCTCTGCGGGACCTTGCGGAACACGTAGAAGTCCTCATCGAGGGCGTAGCCGATACCGGAGGCTTCATCGCCGAGGTCGTTGACGTGACAACCGAGGCGGTCAACGAATCGCTTACCCCCGGCGGGATGTTTTCCATTACCGGGCATAAGCTGAAAATCTCCGGACCAGACCCGTCCTGCGGAATCTACTTTGTGTCCGGGGCGGCTCCCGCCCAGCGGGTTCAGGTAGGCGGGCATCTGGCGGAGAACTCCGCGGGCAAGCTCATCGGCATTATTCCCGCATTGTCTCCGGGTCAGTGGAAAATCGAGGTCCTAACCCAGTATTCCGGGGCGTCGAATAATCCGCTGAAAAGCCCTCGGACTATCGCCTACGCCGTAGAGTTCACGGTAGCCTAAGCGGTTTTTCAAACCGGGCGGCTTTAGGAAGTTAAACCGGACTGGTTTAAGAAGTTAAACCGGACTGGTTTAAGGAGGCAAACGAGATGGTTTAGAAAACATAGCGTCAGGCATTTGGGGGGATGCAAGCCGGTTACGGTCCGCGGCAGGAGGCGTTCCTGTAGTAACGCCGAAATAGATTTTTTAGGAGGAACAGATGGCGGAATTGGCGTCAGGTTTCATACTTGCAGAAGATGAGAAACTGGTCATGGAGATTGAAGCGGAATTGTGGGCTACCAGCTCAAATCCTATCGCTCGCATTTTGGGAGAGATTAGAAAAGTTATCGCTATGATATTAGGCTTTCGGAGGAAAGGCTTTCTGATCATAACCGATAAGCGGGTAATTGAGGTATCGACTCTGATAAGTTTTTGGTGCATTACCACAATCAGACAGGTAAAATATGTTCCGCCAAACGCGGTCAATGAAATCGGTTATCTCAGACTCCCAGCCTGCGGCTGTTTTTGTCCGGCGTATCATCTCTATTACCGGACTACCTCGTTGTTTGGTCAGCACAACGATATTCTGCTGAAAGGCGCGGATGAGCCGGAAGCGTTGAAAGCGGCAAATGCGTTTTACACCGCCATAGCCAATGCGATGACCTAGAGAAAGCGATGGGTAACGCGTTAAGATTCCTGTATTTGAATCTCTACTCTTTTTTGATTGCCTGCGCGGGAATCTTGACGCTTATCGCGCCTTTTTACCGGATTAGCCGGTGGACGCTGGTCATACAAGGGGTAGCCGCTCTTAAACTGTTTACCGTTGCAGGAAAACTATTTTCCGCATGGAAATACAAGAAATTGAAGATGGATATACTCATAAAAAGAAATCAGGATGAATTCCGTCCAGATACCTTTACTGTTTTTATGCAGTCTCCCTGCGGCAGGCTTATGGTACGGCAAGTTTTACGGGACTTGCATAAGCCGGATGAATATAAATCTTTATTGAACCTGCAAAAGCCTTTACTGGAAAGACTGCGGAATAATTGTACGCCGGCTAAAACCGTTATCTACATAAACGAGGATTTTAAATGAAGATATTCTTTATATTTTCGAGCCGCATCGAAGGAGGCTTTTATGGATGCGAATGACTATTTTAAGAGCGGCAACGCCGCGGCTTCCGCGAATGATTGGGCGCGGGCTATTTCGGACTTCAGCGAGGCGATCCGCCTTGCTCCGAATGACCCGCGAATTACCGTCGTGTATAACGCCCGAGGCATGGCGTATTACCGCAAAGGCGAGTATGACCGGGCTATCGGGGACTTCGGCGAGATTATCCGGCTTGCCCCGAGTAACGCTAAAGCCTACGAAAACCGAGGCAAGATGTATTACTACAAAAAGGACTACCCTCGGACTATCGCGGATTTTGAGAAGTCCTTAGACCTTGCGCCGGATAACCCGATTCTGCGGGAAAACCTTGAGAAGATACAGGCAAAGACGGTTAGGCGTCAGACTGTTTCGGCTCCGCCTAAGGTCTCGCCTAAGCCTGAATCAGCGAACTCCTCGGAACCGCAGGACGCTCAAGCTCAGTTTCAGCTCGGCTTGCGTTATGAAAACGGATGGGGCGTTGATAAAAACGCCGAAGAAGCCGCGTATTGGTATGCTCAAGCCGCGAAACAAGGTCTCGCCGAAGCTCAGTATAATCTAGGGTTTTGTTACGCCAACGGAGAGGGCGTCGGTAAAAACATCGTAGAAGCGGTGAAATGGTACGCCAAAGCCGCGGAACAAGGTCTCGCCCAAGCTCAGGGTATTCTAGGGCAGTGTTATCACAAAGGAAACGGCGTCGCTCAAGATACCGAAAAAGCCGCGTACTGGTACGCCAAAGCCGCAAAACAAGGCGACCCCAACGCCCAACAAGCCCTGAAAGACCTCGAAAAGACAAGAAATGACATCGGCAATCCGCCGGTTCCGCCTAAAATTGAACCTGCGAAAGCCGTCAATCTCCCGCAGTGGCGTCCGCCGTCAGACATCGACAATCTCCCGCCCTTGCAAAAATCCTTTCAGCCGTCCAGCCCCAGTCCGCAGAGCAGTAGTGTTTCTGTTGACTCCGGCAACGCTTCGTCTTTGCGGGAAGGTTCGCCTAAGACTGCATCAGCACACAGCGCGGAACCGCAGGACGCCTCCGCCCAGTATAATCTAGCGCGTAGATATGCCCATGGAGAGGGCGTCCCCAAGAACGCCAAACAAGCGGCGTATTGGTATGCCAAAGCCGCGGAACAAGGTCTCGCCTCTGCTCAGAATACGTTAGGGTTATGTTATCTCAGGGGATTCGGCGTTAATAAGGACTCCGCGAAAAAAATATATTGGTATAGCAAAGCCGCGGAACAAGGTTTCGCCTCTGCTCAGTATAATCTAGGGACGTGCTATTTCAATGGATATGGCGTCAATAAGGACGAAGTCAAAGCGGCGTATTGGTGGACGAAAGCCGCAAAACAAGGCAACGCCTCTGCCCAGTATAACTTAGGCGTGTGCTATTTCAATGGATGGGGCGTCGGCAAAGATAATGAGCAAGCGGCGTACTGGCAGGCGAAAGCCGCGGAATCCGTCGAGACGGTTTCGGGAAAAGATTCTATCGTCAAAACCTTCAACAGTGAAACTATCTTGAAAGCGTTGAAAATAGCGGTCATTTGTACCCTCTGCCTTATTCTCGCGGTAGCTGTTGTAAGCATTGCCAGAAGCGTCATTAATCATGCGGTAGACAGCGTTATTACCAAAACCCTCAACGCCGGAAAAGATGTTGTAAATCATGCAATCGACGCCGTGGTTGACAAAACCGCGGATGTCATATCCGGCGGCGGGGGCAATGCCGGTACGCCAATATCTACGCAGGCTGAGTATACGGATCAGACCTTACAGCAAGCGGATACAAATAGTTTTACTGCGCCAGAGCATCCCAAGCCTGCGGCGTTTTCGCCGACTCATACGGTAGCGACTAATGACCGCACCAATCTGCGTCTGCGATCAAGTCCCTCAACTAAGGGCGAGGCGATTATGTCCTTGCCTTACGGCTCGTCTGTGCAGGTTCTGCGCGTAGGCGATTTCTTTGTAGACGCCGACGGCAACTCAGGAAACTGGATGTACGTCGCCACCCCGGAAGGCGGACAAGGCTGGTGTTTCGGCGCGTATCTCAAGTACTTGGGCAACTAAGGCGCGGAAGCGTCAGCCCTCGGCTGAGGTCTCGGCTGACGCTCCCTCCAGCAGGTTTAAGCCCGGCAGGTTTAAAAGGAGTTTTGTATGAGAAAGCTATGGTTAAAAAATATCGCCGCGGTAGCGGCGATGTTCGGAGTGTGCGGAACCGCTTTCGCGCAGTGGGCTATTAAAGGCGATTACGTCCTGCGGGGAAGCGTCTTGGTTGCGTATCAGGGCAACGATACGGCGGTCAACATTCCCGCGAACCTCGGCATCACCGACATCGGCGAAAAAGCCTTCAGCGGAAACGACAGGATAACCTCGGTTATAATCCCGCAAGGCGTTACTTACATCGGTGAGGAAGCATTTGCTGGTTGCATTGGGATGACGAGCGTAACTATCCCGGCGAGCGTTGACTATATCAGTGATAGGGCATTTGTCATTGGCGGTATCAGCGCAACGGGGCATGAGTTCCGCGACATGGGAGGCGACTACCTCGACAGTGTACTGACCGCAATTACGGTAGACCCTAGAAATCCGCGTTACCGCAGTATCGACGGCGTACTGTTTGATAAAGACGATAAAACGCTTATTCGGTATCCTCCAGCTAAAACCGGCGGCGCATACACTATTCCTACAGGCGTTTACTCCATCAAAAAGGATGCATTTCACGGTTGCAGTTTAACGAACATAACTATCTCTTCGAGTGTTATGTCCATTGATGAGGGCGCATTTGTCGAAGGAGGTTGGAATTTGACTGCAATCACGGTAGACCCTAGCAATACGGCGTACCGCAGTATCGACGGCGTACTATTTGATAAAGCTGGTAAAACGCTTATCCAGTATCCTATCGGTAAAATCGGCAGTTATACTATTCCGTCGAGCGTTACCTCCATCGGGAATTATGCCTTTTACGGCTCTAGGCTGACGAGCGTAACTATTCCGTCGAGCGTTACCTCCATCGGGAATTACGCCTTTTACTCTTGCAAACTGACGAGCGTAACTATCCCATCAAGCGTTGCCGTCATCGGAAAGGGCGCATTTGGACGCTGTGGATTGACGAGCGCAACGATTCTTCCGGGCATTGCCATCATCGGAAATAGCGCATTTCGCGAGTGTTGGGAACTGAAGAGTGTAACTATCCCGACAAGCGTTACTTACATCGAGGATCACGCATTTTCCGGCTGTTCTGGACTGATGAGCGTAACTATCCCATCAAGCGTTACCGCCATCAGGGATTACGCATTTTCGAATTGTAACATGACGAGCATAACTATCCCGACAAGCGTTACTTACATCGAGGATCACGCATTTTCCGGTTGCGACAAACTGACTGTAATTACCGTAGACCCTAGAAATCAAAACTACAGCAGTATCGACGGCGTGTTGTTTGACAAAGCCGGGAAAACGCTTATTCGGTATCCTCCTGATAAAATCGGCGGCGCATACGCTATCCCCGCCGGGGTTGTTTCCATTGGGAATGACGCATTTTTGAATTGCCGCGAACTGACAGGCGTAACAATCCCTCAAGGCGTTAGCTACATTGGGAATAGCGCATTTGGTTACTCTGGGCTGACGAGCGTAACGATACCGTCGAGCGTTACCTCTATCGGGAATTACGCCTTTTGCGGCTCTGTACTGACGAGCGTAAC
>JAIRPH010000231.1 GCA_031257135.1 Spirochaetaceae bacterium | reverse complement strand
CTAATCCGGGGATACGCCCGTATGAGGGGAAAAAAGGCGGAAGCTTCCATATCGGGGTCGGGGTCCTCAATGACGAACTCTGCCCCGTCCCAATACGCCAGAACCTCCTCGACGCCTTTGCCTTTGCCGCTGTTCAGCGCGTCCATCAGACGCTCAACCTCGCCGGCTTCACTGCTCCTAAAACCGACCTTCATGCTATATAAATAAAACTCAGCCATACACAAACTCCTTTCACAGACTTTTCTTTCAGCCCTTGCGCTGACGCCGTTTGCGCCGCCCGCCGGCGTTAAACCCGCGTATCGAGACGCCCCTAGACTAGGATTAAAAATTTTTCTGATAATGTCGAGAGTCCTCCACAACGGGGGCGCACAATCCAGCGCCCCGTCCGCTTGCCTCCGCCTCGGCTTTGAGGTATCCTGTATGCAGGAGGCCGATATGAGCAATACCGCGGTTTTGATAGATGAAATAGAATCCCTTCCCCCTCATCTTGCGGCGGAGGTTATGGATTTTGTAGGCTATTTGAAGCACAAAAACCGGAAAGACGAGGCTACCTATCCGGAGGCGGGAAAGCCCGCCGCTCTTCCGCGTTTTACGAAGGCGCAGATTGAAGCGGCGGCCCAATCCCCTGAGATACAGGCGTTGGTGGGCGCAATACCATCTACGGGGCTTCCCCCCGATATTACCGCAAAGGATATTCGGGAAATGCGGCTTGCAGAAAAATACGGCGTATGACCATCCTGATAGATACTAAACTGCTTTCATCATATTTAGTATCTTAGTATGAGATCGGCAAAAACGCTAATGGATAAAACTGCCAAAATGATGATAAAACGTGCACACTGCCGGCGTTTTTCCCGCACAGGTTGACGTAACAATATTAGGGGCTAGTCCTGCCGCGTTCTAAGCCCGCGGAGATGGCTTTCCGAACCTGATCGGGCAGGTTTTTCCGGCGTTCTTCGGGGCTGAGGTCTGCGGTGTTAATCGGCGGACCAAAGGTTACGCGCACGGGAACGGACTGCACTCGGTACGTGCGCTCGAACACATCGTAACTGCCGGTAATGGCGATGGATACGATAGGCGCGCCCGATTGCGTGGCGAGTTTCAACGCCCCAGAGCGAAACGGAAGGAGTCCTTGCCCTCTGCTTCTCGTGCCTTCCGGGAACACCACCATAGCTCCGCCTGATTTGATCTGTTTTATGCCGGTATTGATGGTTTTGAGGGCTTTACGGATATTTTTCCGGTCAATAAAGAGTCCGCCGATCAGGAAAATCCAGATATTCAGAAAAGGAACCAACCCTAATTCTTTCTTGGCGATGAATCCCACCGGTCTGCCGACAAGGGATACAATAAGCAAAATATCAAAAACGCTGGAATGGTTGCTGACAAAGCACAAGCCCCCTTTTTTCGGGATATGTTCCTGTCCGGTTACTGCAAGACTGCAACCGGTACTCATAACCATCGCCTTTGACCAGGCTTGAGCGATTTTATATATCATATAGGTCATAGGCGTTCTAAGCCCGAGAAAGCCTACTAAATATAAAAATACGCCCACTGGGGCGAGAATCAGCATGGGAATGATAACAACGATAAAGGTTATAACCGTTTTCAGTAATGCCACAAAAATCTCCTTAATATAAGCCGCAACGCCGCGGGGCGGTTTCCCTCCGGCTGAGGCGGATTACGCGCCCGCGGTTTTCTTGACCCGAGCCAGTCCCTGCTGGGCTTCTTGGTACGCCGGTCTGAGACGGATCGCCCGCTCAAAGGCTTCGATTGCCCCGGAATACTCTCGGAGGGCTTCCCGGACTAAAGCCAGCCGATACCACCAGAGGGGCAGATTAGGTTCCAGCCTGACCGCGGTCGTATAGGCGATATCCGCATGAAAATATTTTTTCCGCAGACGGTATATTTCACCGATGAAAAAATAAGACGTTGCGATCCGGTCTCCCTGCTGTACCGAGTTGCTGTAGTGTTCCATACACCGCAACGCCCGGTCATAATCGTCGAGATAAAAGTAGGCTTCTCCCATGACCTCAATGAGGGGATAATTATTAGGATTAACCCTAAGCCCTCGTTCTCCCCACTGGATTACTTCGGCGTACTTGCGCTGACGCTGTAAGGTCCAGGTAAGGATTACATAAGACGTTTCATTTAAGGCGTTCCGGGCGATTTCATCAAGGCAAAGCTGGACCGCCTCGTTGTAATAGGGCATAGCTTCATCAAGACGGTTTTTCGATTCCAAGTCTCTGCCTGTGTAGTAGCTTTGCCGGGCTACAGGAATCGCCATTTCGGGGTTGGCGGCGGTTTGAGAAAAAAGAACCTGACTGACGAGTAACATCATACCCAGAAGGTAACATCTCATATTTCTTTTATCGGAAAAAAACGCTATTTCCTTTATTGTCATATAGTTACGCCTATTGCCGTATTCTACGGTTTAGTGCTATATTTAATATATATGTTAAGGAGCAGTAATGATTGAAGACGATATTCTCACTATAGAAGAAGTAGCGAAATATTTGCGGGTTTCCGAGCGGACCGTTTACGATTGGTCCCAGAAAGGGGAGATTCCAGCGGGAAAAATCGGTACGGTCTGGCGGTTTAAAAAGTCGGAGATAGAAAAGTGGGTGAACAACCGGCTTTCAATGAACGCCCTAACCGTCCAGAACGGGACCGTCCATATCGAATCGGTAATTTCGCCGGATCGAATCTTGTTTCTCGACCACTCGACCAAACGGGACGCCCTGCTCGCGCTGGCGGATAATCTCGCCAACGCGCCGCAGGTAAAAAACCGGGAGGAACTGTCCGCGGAAATTATCAAGCGGGAAGAGCTGATGAGTACCGCCATAGGCAGAGGCATCGCGATCCCTCATGTCCGGCTTTCCTCGATTACCGATCTGGTGGTTTCGGTGGGCATCAGCCGGAAGGACATCATCGACTTTCAGGTCTTAGACGACGAACCGGTGCGGCTTCTTTTTATGATCGCCGCGGCTTATAATCAGCACGCCTATTACCTGCAAACCCTTTCTTTTTTTAGCGCGCGCTTAAAAAACCGGGAACTTCGGGACGCCTTGCTCAGCGCGGAAAATCCTCAAATGGTGTATAGCCTGCTTTTAGGGACCCTCTAAAATGGCGTTAACCCCGTCCATGTTTTTAATCGTCTGTCCTCTGGTATTTCTTGCGGGACTTTTGGACGCCATTGCCGGCGGAGGCGGGCTTATCTCATTACCGGCGTACCTGTTTGCAGGAATCCCGATTCATTTCGCCTTGGGGAGCAACAAACTTTCCTCGATTGCCGGAACTCTGGTGGCTTCCTGCCGGTACTACAAAAACAAATACGTGGACATGACGCTCTGTCTCCCGTGCATCGCCGCGGCTCTCGGAGGGTCTGCATTAGGAACCGCGCTTACCATGAGGATAGACGAACGATATTTACAGCGTCTGCTCCTGATCATTCTGCCGGTAACCGCGTTTTATGTGTTTAAGAAGAAGAACTTCGATCCCCCGGAACGCGCTCTTTCCCGTTCAAGAACGATTCTGTACGCCGCGGTTATATCCTTTATCATCGGAGGCTACGACGGCTTTTTTGGTCCCGGGGCGGGGACGTTTTTAATTCTCCTGTACGCAGGCTTTGCCAAAATCGATCCCCGCATCGCTTCGGGGAACGCGAAATTCGTGAACCTAGCCTCAAACTTATCCGCGCTGATTCTTTTTCTCATCAACGGACGAGTTCTCATTCCGCTGGGACTCTGCGCGGCTCTTTTCAGTATTCTCGGCGCGTACGTCGGCTCAGGCTTGGTGATCCGCCGCGGGACAAGGATCATCCGCTACGCAATTCTTACGGTACTGACCCTCCTTTTTGTAAAAGTAGCCTATGATACGCTTTTCGGCTGAGGTTCGGCTGTCTCGCCCTTGCGCGAGCGCGCCGATTGCATTATACTAAAAAGATGATATGCGTATCAAATCCTCTGCTTGCCGAATATCGTCCGCCGCCGGGACATCCAGAGCATCCCCACCGGATCAGCTATGTGCGGGAGTTTTTAGAGGAACGTTTCGGGAAAGAGATAGTTTCTGTAAGCCGCCGCATGGCGACGCCGGAAGAGTTGTGTTCAGTTCATGCCCGCGAGTATATCGAGTATCTTTTTTCCCTCAACGCTGAAACCTATCTCGATTACGAAACGGTTTTTTCCGAACGCGGGCTTGAAGAGATACGGTGCGCCGCCGGGATTTGTCTTGATCTTATGGAATATATTCTGTCAGGAACAGCGCGCAAAGGCTTCGCTTTGATACGCCCGCCGGGGCATCATGCGGGATATAATCGGGCTATGGGCTACTGTATCGTCAACAACATAGCCCTTGCGGTACAGAAAGGATTACAAAAACTGCAAAGAATCGCGGTTATCGATTGGGATGCACATCACGGAAACGGAACGCAGGAACTGTTTGAAGAAACGGACAGAGTATTTTTTGTTGATATACATCAAGACAATCTCTTCCCGATCCAAAGCGGCGCGGCCGATGAAACCGGTAAAAACAAGGGAAAAGGGTTTACGCTAAACATTCCGCTTCCTGCGGGCAGTACCGGAGTCCAATATCTTGACAGTATGGACGCTAAGATATATCCTCTGCTGAAGGCGTATAAGCCGGAGTTGCTTTGCGTTTCCGCCGGTTTTGACGCGGTTGCCGGCGATTTAGAGGGCGGCATGACGCTTACGCCTCAAGACTTCGGCGCGATGACCGAAAGAATCTGTACCTGGGCGGATGAATTCTGCGGCGGCAGTGTTTTTATGACCCTTGAGGGAGGCTATCGGATTGAAAGCCTGTCCGCCGCCCTGAGCGAGTGCATAGGGGTACTGCAAAATTGGAGACGCCATGAATTGGGAAGATAGCATTACAGATATATTTGAAATTAGCCTATACGAAAACGCCGAGCGATGTATACGGGGTTTGGATACGGTCGCGGTAAAAGACATAGTCGGTTTTTTCAAAACGACCTTTCCCGCGGGTGAAAAGGACGCCTATTTCGAGTATTTCACTCATAGCCGGTGGAGAAAGTTTCTGCTTTCCGCGTATTACGCTGATCTGGCGTCGTACGCGAAGAAAGAGGATCAGACGGATTTTTCCCGGCTGTGCTATATCCTGAACAAGTTTCCTGAAGGGTTTACGGTGTGGTGGATTAGCGCGCGTAACGCGCTATATCCTGCGGGATATACCGGCTGGCATTACGTTGAGGAAGACACTTTTGATCGGCTGACCGATATGCAGTACCGTATTACTAATCGTTTTTTTCCGCCCGCGCCGTCGGCGACGCCGTATATCTATCTGTTTAACTACAGTATCGCTCCCGCGCTGAATCACTCTGAGTATTCAAGGATACTCATAAAAGACTATGTATCGGTCATATCCGAAATACCCTATACCGGAATTTTTTGCGCCGCGGTTTCTGCCGACGGCGTTAGCGTTGCAGAACGCTTCGGCATGAACGCCGTCAGGAAGATCAACAACGGCGATACTATATATATACTGCGTAAACGATAACTAAGGAATAAACATTATGCTTGATAGGCATCGGTGGTCTGAGAAAGATAAAAACGGCGTAACCCGGAAAGAAAAACTACTGCAACGCCAGCGGATTATCGAAATTATCCGAGATTATTTTAGGAGAGAAGGTTTCTTTGAAGCTGAGATTCCGTTACTGGTATCCGGTACAACGCCGGACAGGGGGATTCAATCCTTTGCGGTACAGGATAAGTATCTCGCCTCTTCCACTGAATATCACATAAAGCGCATGATCGCCGGCGGATTCGGCGCGGTGTTTACCTTAACTAAAAACTTCAGGGAATACGAATTCGACGCCCAGCACAACCCGGAGTTTACTATGCTGGAGTGGGCGCGCGCGCAGGCTTCGCTGGAAACAATCGAACAGGATTTGATCGCGGTAATTACAACGATACATACTACGCTTTATCCAAGCGCGGAATACCTTTCGTATCAAGGCTTCAGAATACCGCTGAAACAGAATCGCTGGCAGGAGATGACGTTTCAGGAACTTTTTTTTACGCATTACGGCATTGCGATTTCTGAAGCCTATACCCTAGACGAACTCTTTGCTTCCTTAAAACAAGCCGTTCCTAAGGCTGACGCCGTCTTTCAGCGGGAGCCTGCGCTTTTGCTTTCTGACCTGCTGGATAAAGCCGTCAAAACAATCGGTTTTGACGCGCCGGTATTGCTCAAAAAGTGGCCCGCTTATTTGACTTCGTCCGCGGACGGCTCCGCCGGCGCGAGGTGGACGGTCAGAACTGAAGCCGTCGTCGGAGGCATTGAGATTGCCGACGGCTTTCCGTTCCTCCGAGATTATGAGACGCAGTTGAGCTTTTTCGAGCGTTCCAATGCCGCGCGTATCGCCGCGGGACTGTCCGCGGTAGGATATGACGAACAATACCTTGCCATGCTGAAAAACGGCTTTTGCGCCGGCGCGGGTATGGCGTTGGGCGTAGACAGGCTCTGTATGCTGTTTACCGATTCCGTCAATATCCGGGATATCCTCTGCTTCGCATGGGATGAGTTATAGCTGTAATAAAATGCGGGTGTAGGGCAAGCGCATACAATCCTGTTGAAACCAGAAAATAGCGCATAACCTTCCTAAAAAACAGCCGGTTGCCCTCTTGTTTTTATTTTTATAGTTATCTATGTTTCATATATGAAGGTTGCTATTATCTTTGGGTCCCAATCGGATAAGGGTATTATGTCAAAAGCCGCTGAAGTCTTGCGGGAATTAGAGGTAGACTTTTCCGCTCACATCCTTTCGGCGCACCGGACGCCGGAACTTCTTCGGGAAACCGTCGCCCGTTTGGAGACAGATGGAACGGAAGCGATCATTGCCGGCGCGGGGCTGGCGGCGCATCTTCCGGGGGTTATCGCAAGTCAGACTCTGCTTCCGGTGATTGGGGTGCCTATCGCCGCCGGCGGATTAGGCGGATTAGACGCTCTGCTTTCGATGGCGCAGATGCCCAAACCGATACCAGTAGCTACGGTAGGCGTGAACAATGCGGCTAATGGGGCTTATCTGGCGTGTGAAATCCTTGCGCTGAAGTGTGAAGACCTCCGGAAACGGCTGATCCGCTTCAGAGACAAGATGAAAGCCGATTTTCAGCGGGACAGCGAAGGAGCGGTACTGTGAGGGGCCGCCTGCTTTACGAAGGCAAGGCTAAAAAAGTATACGCCGCCGATAGAGAAGATCATGTGATCATACATTATAAGGATGACGCAACCGCCTTTAACGGCGAAAAAAAAGGACAAATCGAAGACAAGGGATCGCTGAACAATAAGATCGCTTCCCGGCTTTTCGATCTTTTGGAACAGTCCGGGGTTCCCACTCATTTTGTTAAGACCCTATCCGAGCGGGATATGCTGTGCCGGAAGGCGCGGATCATCCCGCTGGAGGTGATTGTACGGAACGTCGCCGCCGGTTCTATGGCGAAACGGCTGGGCATCGCGGAAGGGTTTCCTTTAAAAACAACGGTTTTCGAGCTGTCCTATAAAGACGACGCCCTGGGCGACCCGCTTATCAACGAATATCATGCGGCGGCTATCGGGATATCAACGTTTGAGGAAATCAAAGAGATTTTCGGCTACGCCGCTCAGGTCAACCGGATTCTTTCGGACTTTTTTCTCAAAAGAGCGGTCAAACTCATTGATTTCAAGCTCGAATTCGGGCGGACTGTATCGGACGATCTTGTCCTTGCCGACGAGATTTCTCCCGATACCTGCCGCTTCTGGGACGCCGAAACTAACGAAAAGCTCGATAAAGACCGGTTCCGCCGGGATTTAGGCAATGTCAAGGAAGCCTATATCGATATTCTAAACCGGATAGAATCCGGATGCGCTGAAAAATCTTGACGGTTTTGTAATAGTATAGTATGCTTATAAAATGATATGTAAATCGGAGCCTAGTATGTATAGAAATCTCTATTTCGGAATGGCGTTGCTTATGGCAGGGTTTGCTTTGTCTTGTCAAACCGCTAAAACTGCCGTTCAAACCGAAGAGCCTTCTCAGCCTCCGCCGGTTAAGCCCGCAACCGCGGCGGACAAAGTTGTAGAAAACAGCAAAGGCTATAAAGCGGAGAATTCCGAGACCCTAAAAGATCGTCCTCAATGGGTGGGAATCGAGGAACCCCCTTCAAAAGATAGCGGACCCTATTATTTTCATGCCGGAGGCGAAGGTTCTACCATAGCGGAAGCCTCTAATCGCGCCGAAAACGAAGTGAAACGCCGGATAGCCTCTTTTATCCTTGAAAATACAGGGTTCCATGCGGATACCGACGCCGGCGGCGCGCGAACCGTAAAATCAAGCAACCCTTCTTTAGAAACTAGAGAAGAAATAGAAGCGTATCAGTATATGGAGACGTGGATACAATCGGGAGCGTCTTTCGCAAACGCCGAGTTAAAAAATTACTTCTGGGAACGGGTTCAAAAGGGAAACGCCGATCTGATTCGGTATTGGGTGCGCTATTCCATTACCGATGAAACCGTCGCCGCCATCCGCCAAGACCTTAGAAACAGAGATAAAAACAGTATTCCCGCAAGAGAAGCCGAGGAATTCGATAAACTCAGAACCGATATGAAAACGGTATTGGCTACTCTGGATACCCTCAGCTTTCTCGATAACGAGGATATTTATAGAAAAGAGTATGAAAGACTCCTTATTATAGACGCCCAATGGAAAGACCTTTCCAGTCAGCGGAGTATCCCCGACTATAACCAGAAAGGCTCTGAGATGGCGGCGGCGATACGCTACTACGATCCTACCAATAGTACGGTTAGGATAAAACAGGAGCAAGAACGCCTAAAAATAGAACAAGACATCGCAAAAAATGAGCGTACTCTTTTGGAAGCCCGCTATCAGGGCGTTTCCGGGTTTCCTGCGGCTCCCCGGACGGAGGCTCTTACCGTAGGGTCCCGCCGATTGCAGATAAGCGGCATAATAACCAACCGCGAATTTCTTGCTTTTTTAGAGGGCGTTGATAAACCAGACCTTTCTTTCAGAAGCCGTACTCCAGAATCGCCGGCTGTCCATGTTTCATGGCGGGAGGCGGCATCATATTGCAACTGGTTAAGCGTCCGTTCAGGGCTGGATGCGTATTATACAATCAGTGAAAATTCTGTGCAGGTCAATATCGGCAAAAGCGGCTATAGGCTTCCTTCAAAAGAAGAGCTTGCCGCCGGTATAGATCGCTCGGTAATCAATCAGGCAACCCTTGCCGATATGGGTATTTTGGGGGCAGAGTCCAATAGGGCTTACTGTTTCGATCTCACGGCAAAAACAATGCGGTCCATAGACGGCGCATTTCCTACCGGCAATATAGGATTTATGGTCGTAAAAAATGATAAGTAAACGAATATTTCTCAGTCTTGTTCTCGCTTCCCTCGGAAGCTACGCTTTCAGCGCGGATATTGAACCGGGGTATCAGGATATATATGACAAAATCGCCAATCCTGATATGTATGAACGATACCTGCCGAGAAGCAAGGCAATCCAGCTTCAGGCGATCCGTCAGACTTTACAGGATAATAAATATGATATTAATCATATTTTGCAGGCATCAAAGCCCATGATCGATGAGCTGGACGCGATAGTTTTACGCAATCTGGCGGACCGGCTTGATGTTGCAGGCATGAAATATGAACGGATTCGGAATTCCAGCCCTGCATTGCAAGCCGAGTACGCCGGGTTTATCCAAAAAAAGGAAACCGCTCCGGAATATTTGGTAACTAAAGCCGGCATGGAGGATATAGAAGCCTTTATCAATAGGGTTGACGAGTTATACGCCCAAGCGAATTGGCAGGATGTTCCGCCTCCGGGGTCTCAGCCGAATGAAGCAGGGACGGTTTATCTGGTGAAAACAGGAGATTTTTTGCGTAAAATCGCTCAAAATATATACGGCGACGAGCGGAGATGGTCGCTTATTTATCGCGCTAATCCTCAGATCAAACACCCGGATTTGATTTATCCCGGCATGGAGTTTCGGATTCCGTCGCAATAGCATTATGTGGGATAGTTTCAAACCGAAAGAGAATATCTGGTACTGCTGGCGTTTGAACGGCGCGGAAGCCTACCTAAGAAAAAACGGCGAAGTCTGGGAAACGGCGTTTAAGTCCATACCGTTTTCAGCGTTGCATGGGGATTCAGGCGGACCTGAAGAGGGCGCCGCTCCTCCGGAATCCGCGCTGGTAACTCATAGCTGGGGCGCAGGGGAGGAGGTTTCTCTGCATCCCTATCTGAGCGTTCAACCGTATCTGCTTACGGTTCGGGAAAAGACGCGGATAGCTCCGGGAATGGAAACCGGCTTTGCGGCGGACCTGCCGCCGCTCTTGAAGTTCGAGCTGAATCCGGAAACGGTTCTCGATGAGGCTATGCCCTTTGAAGTCCCTCAGACATGGTTCGGGTTAGATACGGTAACGGGAGAATTCGGACATTCCCTAGGAGGCGCGCTTTTGCCTCACCAGTCGAAACCGGAAAAAAGCCCGGCAACCCTAATCCACTGTGAAATATATATCAAAAATAACGCCAAAATCATGTTTGAACTGAACAATTTTGCCATATATCCTGAACCGCTTAATCTGTATCTCTATAAAGACCAGCTCATTTCGGACACCTTGGGGCTTGAGTTTTGGGGAATTTCTGAATTTACCGGGACAAATGAGAAAGTAACCGTCAATGAAATCGAGGGAGCGGATTATAAACTCATCAGTCCGGGGGTAAAAACCGGCGTCGGCGAAACCATCGCGCGCCGGAGCGTGGATATTATCAAAAATATCACTCGGCTCTACTAAAGAGGTCTATACCATGAATATGAGCGAATTGCTGAAAGGAATTATGGATCACATTGACAGCGCGGGTCCATTTGATTTACTGACTCGGATCGTCAGCGCGCTGATTATGGTTTTTATTATTATCATCGTTTTTAATCTGATTCAGCTTATTATCGGAAAATTCCTGAAAAACCGGCTGACTCTTCAGCGGACCTTTATGATCCGAAAGGGCATCAACTATACCGGCTTTGTGATGGCTCTGTTGTTCCTCTTTAAAAGCATGGGAATCGACACTTCCGCGTTGCTGGGCGCGGCGGGAATCGTCGGCATCGCCGTTGGTTTTGCCGCGCAGACTTCGGTATCGAGTTTTATTTCCGGTCTCTTTCTTCTTTCGGAGAAGCCCTTCCAAGTGGGAGACGCTATCATTGTGGATACGATTTTAGGAGTCGTGCTGTCGGTAGACCTTCTATCGGTTAAAATCCGCACCTTCGATAACCTCTACGTCAGAATTCCGAATGAAACGATTTTTAAGAGCAACGTGACTACCCTGACTCGGTTTCCCATCCGGCGGCTGGACCTCATATTCAACGTTACCTATCAGGCTGATTTAGAGCAGGTGCGAGAGGTTTTGCTCGATATTGCCGCGAAGGACCCCTATGTTTTGGATAATCCCGCGCCCCTCTTCCGGGTGGATCAGTTCGACCGGGCGGGACCGCTGATTATTTTTAACGTTTGGTTCGACAAAAATTTCATATTAGAGACTAAAACTTCAATGTTTATGGCTATAAAGAAACGTTTTGATGAAGAACATATTGAATTGCCTTATCAAAAAGTGGATATTAGAGTTAGAGAGTCAATTGACGGCGCCGCGCCCCGGAACGGGATTTCGACCCGCGATTTGTAATTAAGGAGTAAAGGCAGTGAGTGACGAGGGACCTGGAAATTCTCAGAAAAAACCCTTTGGAGGAGGTCCGAAACTTCCGGATTTTAAACCCTTCAAAGACTGGAAATTTTCTATTCTGTATGTGCTGATCCTCGTGGCGGGGATGAGTTTTTTCAACTATCTTTTTATGAAGCGGGCGAATCCGACTATTGATTTTTCCGATTTTAAGGCGAAAATCGCCTCCGGCGAGATCAAACGGGTGGAAATTACGGATTCCTATTTTACCGGCTATACCACGCCGAAGCGGGAGTTGTCTTTAGGACCTCGTTCTAAGTATATGACTGTTCCCGAAACCGTATACCGGACGGTGCCTATCAACGACCCTAAAATCATCGAACTTATGGATGAAAGAAACGTTGACTATTACGCCGTTTCCCGAGAGGGAAATATGATTCTCAATATCGTCTTCAGTTGGATTCTGCCTATCGGCTTTTTCTTCCTAATCTGGCGGTTTCTCTTCAAACGTCTCGGCAACATGGGCGGAAACGTCCTCTCAGTCGGGCAGAACCGGGCGGTAATCGTTGCGGAAGGCGATATTGTTACCCGCTTCGCCGACGTCGCGGGCGTTGACGAAGCCAAAGAAGAATTGGTCGAAGTTGTTGACTTTTTGAAAAATCCCAAAAAATATACCGATATTGGAGGCAAAATTCCCAAAGGCGTATTGCTGGTTGGACCTCCGGGAACCGGCAAAACCTTGCTGGCAAGAGCCGTTGCCGGCGAAGCGGGAGTGTCGTTTTTCCGCATGAGCGGCGCGGATTTTGTGGAGATGTTTGTCGGCGTTGGAGCCGCCCGGGTCCGAGACCTTTTCAAGCAAGCCCGGGATAAAACGCCGTGCATTATTTTTATCGACGAGCTTGACGCCATCGGCAAGAGCCGGCTCAATTCTATCGCCGGAGGCAACGACGAGCGGGAACAGACCTTGAATCAGCTTTTGGTCGAGATGGACGGCTTCGACGCCACCGGCGGGCTGATTATCCTTGCGGCGACGAACCGCCCTGACGTGCTTGACCCTGCGCTGTTGCGTCCGGGGCGTTTTGACCGGCAGGTTTTGGTAGACCGTCCCGACCTCAAAGGCAGAGAGGCAATCCTGCGGATTCATTCCAAAGCGGTAAAGCTGAACCCTCAAGTCGATCTCGACGCGGTAGCGCGGGTTACTTCCGGGTTTTCCGGCGCGGATTTGGCGAATATCGTGAACGAAGCGGCTTTGCTGGCGGTACGAGCCGGCAGAAAAGCCGTGGATCAGCAGGATTTTGATGAAGCCATCGAAAAAGTTGTGGCAGGACTGCAAAAGAAAACCAGAGTCCTTAAACCGGAGGAACGAAAACTCACCGCATATCACGAAGCCGGTCACGCTTTGGTCGCCGCGTTTACGCCTAATGCGTACCCGGTTCAGAAAATTTCGATAATCCCCCGGGGCTTCGCGCTGGGCTATACCCTGCAAATGCCGGTTGAGGATCGCTATACCATTACTCAATCTGATTTGCTGGGAAGAATCGATATACTCTTAGGCGGACGAATTGCGGAAGAGATGATCTCCGGCGAATTCTCTACCGGCGCGGCAAACGATCTGACCAAAGCCACGGACATAGCCCGTAAGATGATCACCGACTACGGCATGAGCGGGCGGTTCCGCAATGTCGCGCTGACTTCCCGGGGCGGCGGCATGGGCGGTCAGGACCGGCAGGAGCCGATGTTCCAGCGGGAATACGCGGAAACGACTCAGCAGTACGTAGACGAAGAAATCGCCCGGATGGTTGAACAAGAGTACGCCAAAACCAAGACCGCCCTCGATAGCCGCCGGCACGTATTAGATCGGCTCGCCGGAGACTTGCTCGAAAAAGAAACGCTGGACGAAAAAGAATTCAAAGCGATTCTCAACGCTTATCTGTAACTACCGGTACCGGCGCGTCCTTAGGGACGCGCTGATTGAAACTCAATCTTTACGTCCTGTACATTTGATGATATGGTAGCCGAACTGAGTCTGCGTTACATCTCCGATGGAGCCGGGAGAAAGCCGTTTCACCGCAGACTCAAAAGGGGCGACCATTTTGCCCGGTCCGAACCAGCCTAAGTCGCCTCCTGACGATTTCGAGGGACACGTAGAATATTCCCGGGCCATAGCCTCAAACGAGGCGCCTTGTTTAATCCGTTTGAGAATATCTTCCGCCGAATTTTTATCTTTAACCAAAATATGACTTGCACGCCATTCCATAGCAACTCCTATTAAAAACCCCGGAGAAAGGAGAAACCCCGGGGTAACGCTATAAAGGAATTAAGGAAGCTGAATACTATCAAAACATTCCTATCAAAAAAGAGAAACAACCGCGACGCCAAAAAGTAACACCTTTCAGTCAGTCAGGCTCTTATTCCGATATATCAAGTCCTCTCGGACTGAAAATCCGGCTTTTTCCCAAAAGCGGTTGCCTGATTCATTGTTCCTAAAGGCGATCAGCCCGATTTTATGAATCCCTTCTTCCTGAAGCGCATTTTCCGCCGCGGCCGCCAGAGCTGTTCCAAGTCCCCGGCGGCGATAGCCGGCATGAACCGCGGTATGATAGATAAACCCCCGCCGCCCGTCATGACCGCTCAAAATAACGCCCAAAACAACCCCTTCATCCTCGGCGACGAAACAAGTCCGAGGGTTGCGCTCCAGAAAACGCCGGATTCCCGATTCCGAATCATCCAGCGTCCGCAGTCCAATACCCGCAGTGGTATTCCAGAGGCTGAATACCTGCTCATAATCCGCAATAGTCATAATCCGTAGTACCATGTTATCAGTATAGCGGTTTTTGCATAGGTTTTCTATGGCGGTTTCATCTTACTATAATAAAACATGGACAAAGAAAGAATACAATGCTATAATTTAAAAATATACTTAGTGGTATGCTAAAATAAAAAGGTTTCTAAAATAAAAAATGAGAATTACAGATTTGCTGGTCAAAGACGGTATGATTATGGACCTTAGGTCCGCGACAAAAGAAGGGGTCATCGAAGAAATGACCATGAGGCTTCAAAAATGCGGGCGCATCGCCGACGGCGCGGTATTTAAAGAATGTCTTATGAACCGCGAGTCGAAAATGACCACCGCTTTAGGCAAGGGCTTTGCCCTGCCCCACGCAAAAAGCGATACCGTCGTCGGCGGGGCGATTCTATTTGCGAAATCCCACGGCGGCGTCGATTACGCGGCTTTGGACGGACAGCCGGTATATCTCTTCTTTATGATTGCCATGCCGTCCGGCGCGGATGATGATCATGTCGCGGCGGTTTCCGCGCTTTCCAAATACCTAATACAAGAGGGTTTTTTAGATAAACTGAAAGCCGCGGACGCTCCCGAAGACGTAGTTGCGCTGTTCGCCGAAGATAGGGAAAAAACCGATATAGTTGCGTCAGAAAAGGAAAAATATGTAGTAGCCGTAACCGCGTGTCCTGCGGGTATCGCCCACACCTACCTCGCGGAAGAAGCCTTGAAACAGCAGGCGGCGAAAATGGGTGTAACCATCAAGGTTGAAACGGTCGGCGCGGCCGGCGTCGGCAACAAGCTGACCCGCGGCGATATTGCCCGAGCCGAAGGAGTTATTGTTGCCGCGGATAAAGCCGTCGAAATGGCTCGGTTCGATGGAAAGCCATTGGTAAACTGTCCGGTTGCTGAAGCCGTCCGCAACCCGGGAGAACTCATCGCCGGCGCGCTGAACGGTTCCGCGCCGGTTTATAGGGTCATACGGGATGGACGCTTTTCGGTAAAAGAACGGTTTCTCTATCTTGAAAAACGGTTTTACGACCACCTGATGAGCGGCGTTTCAATAATGCTTCCTTTTGTAATCTGCGGAGGTATGACGATTGCGCTGGCATACTGTATTGATAACGCCCTCGGGGTTTCGCCGGAAGCGTTAGGCTTAGGCTCATTGGGCAGGAATCATAGCATTGCCCGGTATTTTTTGAAAATCGGGAACGCCGCTTTTAGTTTTATGTTGCCTGTTTTGGCGGGGTATATTGCGTATTCCATTGCTGACGGTCCGGCTATTGCGCCCGGATTTGTTGCCGGAGCGATTACCGATGTAGGTATATCTTTCGGCAGGCTTGACGTGGACAATCCTATTTCCGCAGGATTCCTCGGCGCCTTAGTCGGCGGCTTTCTTGCCGGAGGCGTGGTGCGGTGGCTGAAAAAGGTCTGCGCGGTTCTTCCAAAACTTATGGACGGGATTAAATCTATTATTATATATCCTGTATTTGGAGTTCTTATTACGGGTTTTCTGATGCTGTTCATTAACATTCCGCTATCGGGAATCAACGTCGGGGTGAATAATTTTTTACAGTCCCTTTCTCGTTCCGGCGCGGGGCTGTTAGGGGCGTTTCTCGGGGGCATGATGGCGGTCGATATGGGAGGGCGTCTCAACAAGACGGCTTATGTATTCGCTACGGGAACGCTTGCCGCAAGCATGACCGAAGGCGGATCGGTGCCGATGTCCGCGGTCATGGCGGGAGGAATGGTGCCGCCCCTTGCGGTAGTTGTGGCTACAACCCTGTTCAGACGCAAATTTACCAAACGGGAGCGCGGTTCAGGGCTGATGAATATCGTGATGGGGCTTTCGTTCATTACCGAAGGGGCGATTCCGTTCTGCGCCGCTGACCCGGTTCGCGGGATTCCGTCATTTGTCGCGGGTTCCGCGCTTGCCGGCGCGTTAGCCGGCGCGGCCGGCATCAAATTGATGGCGCCTCACGGCGGCATCTTTGTTATCGCGCTGACAAATAATCCTTTGTCTTACCTGCTGTTCATTTTTATCGGCGCGTTGGTTTCAGGCGTTCTCTTCGGTCTATTAAAAAAGCCTGACTAGACGGTCTGGGCTTGCCCTTGCGCGGCGGGAACGGTTGCTTGCTCCCGCCGGCAGGAAGTCCGCCCGGTTTACTTTTTGGTATAGGTTTTACCGGATATGACGATGCTGTTTCCGTTGATCGTTCCCCTTTTATTAGGAGGATCGTCTACTGTCGTCCAAACCTCATCGAGATAATCCCACTCATAAGCTGGCGTTAAGGTTATCGTTGTTGACGAAATCGAATAGGTTCCTTTCTCGTAATCCGTAATAGAGCCGTCAGAGTCTTTAGTTGACCTCACATAAGCGGCGTTTGACAACGCGATTCTTTCGCCGGTAGGAGTCTCATAGGTTCCATCGTAAGAGACGACTTCGCCGGTTCCGCCGGTACCTCCCGTACCTTCGGTTCCGCCTGTGCCTTCTGTACCTCCCGTGCCGCCTTCTGTGCCGCCCGTGCCTTCTGTGCCGCCCGTGCCTTCGGTTCCTCCCGTGCCGCCTGTGCCGCCGCTGTCGTCATCGCCGCCGCCGCAGGAGGCGACAGCGAATCCCAGGGCAAGGACCAATCCGACCAGACCTATCTTGCGTACAAATCCCGCCGGATGCCATAATGATTTCGCCATGGTTAACTCCTTTAACTTGGCAGTTACTGATAAGCGGCGGACTTCAACTTTCCAGGGCGTAGTCTTGCCGTTTATCGCTTGTAATTCCCGCCTGCAAGAGCGGGTTTTGTTATTTCAAAAAGCCCTTAGATTTCTTTGCAGAATCCCTCAGACATTTTGCCGTAGAAACAGACAGTCAGAACCTTTTCTCAACCGAGATATTTCTAAGATAATCATATCTGATTATATTTAATAATATACATCATATCTGATTAAAGTCAAGAAGGCGTCTACTCAAAATGTGCTAATTTTTTCCTATGCCCTTTGCTGAGAATTTGCGGAGCGAATTAGATTACCAAGGACTTATCGTGAAACAGCTCGCCGCAAAATCCGGAGTCAATATCCATACCTTAAACCATTACCTTTCCGGGAAAAAGGTTATGCCTCCGGCGGATGTAGCGGTTAAAATCGCTTCGGCTTTGGGCGTCTCGGTAGAGTATCTGGTGACCGGCGCGGACCTTCATGTTCCGATGGATAAGTCCGTCTATCGGGAATACCGCCGAGTCATCGATAATTTAGAGGTCCTCTCTGAAGATGTACGGACCCCGATTCTCGCTATGATCGAAACCGCCGCAAATCGGGCGTTAGAAAAAAAAGAACAATCCTTCGGCTAGTCAAATCCTAGCCGATCCCGCGTATTGACGCCGAAATCCGGCAGACCGGATTCCGGTACATCCCGCTGAATGTGGTTTTCAATATCCGCGGTAGAAACTCTGCCGAGCTATGCCCGCCTTTGCGTAATCCGAATCGGTAGCTTTGCTTTCCAGTATTGATCAGATGCGTCTTATGTGAAATGATATATAAATGCTTGCAAGAATATATATCATACTGTTTATATTTCTATCTGGAATATGCGGAGCGCAGACGGAAACGGCCGGAGCGGAGGCTGAAAAAAAACTGCTGTATCCGGCTCTGCTCGGCGGAGTGTTTGTCAATACGGTATTTCATGGAACCAGCCGGCTCTTTGGGGC
>JAIRPH010000224.1 GCA_031257135.1 Spirochaetaceae bacterium | reverse complement strand
GACTCGGCCGCTCTGCTCAAGCGTATCCGGGAAGTATTTGCAAGCGGCAAGAGTTTTAAACCTCAAGCCTGCCGCCGGGAATCCTTTGAAACCTACTACCTGGGACTGGGAAAAAAGCAACCCAAGAATCATACAGACAATACGAATTCCTAAAACCGATTTCCGCTTACTAAAAAATATTTTTTACAAAAATCCGTAAAAACGCCTTGACGTTTTTTCTGTAATTGAGTATACTTTAAAAATCCTACTGGAAAGTGGGAAAGAACCTAAAAAAGAGTACGGTAAAAACGATAATGCAGATTAAAAACGCCGAACATCATTACTCATTACTCATTACTCATTACTCATTACTCATTACTCATTACTCATTACTCATTACTCGAGCTAGAATAGTCACCTCATCCCAACATTCTCATATCAATCTTTTTTATATACTTTTCGCAAATAGGCTTAATCCGATAAGCATTCTATACCGGTTAAGAAAAACAAGCAGAGGCTTCGCATCTAAATACGTTATACGTCGTTTTTCTGAAACGTGCGGGAAAAATAACGCAAAAAAGTTCTGGAGATAATAGTATGGAAGGGATATACCGGACGCTATTAATTGTTGTATTGGTTTTATTATTACTTAAACCTATTTTCAACATTTCCGCTTTTATTTTGTCGTTCGTTTTTTATGCTTCACCAAGAAGAAACAATAACAAACAATCGGCTGACACGCAGATTGTTTCTAACAATAATACCGCTCGTAAAAAAACAATTAAAACAGCTATAGCGTATTGGGTAAACGGCTTGATATTTTACGCAATACTGCAAACAGGTAAAATATCGTTTCATTCTGTTAGAAACGTTATATATAAGTATATCTTAAAGATTAAAATGGAAAAGAATGTAATACTATACGGCGGAGCGGAGATTAGAAGTCCTCATAAATTAACAATTGGCAAAGGATCGATTATTGGGCATCATAGCATTTTAGATGCCCGCAATGGGATCGAAATAGGAAAAAATGTAAATTTCAGCCATGGGGTTTGGCTGTGGACGGAACAGCATAATCATAACAACAGCGATTTTAGTTGTGAAAGTTCAAAAAACAAAAAGATCATAATACAGGATAGAGTATGGCTTGGTCCTCGTGTCATTGTATTACCGGGTTGTACTATAGGAGAAGGAGCCGTAATAGGAGCTGGAGCGGTGGTTACAAAAGATATAGAACCCTTTACAATCAATGTTGGAATACCCGCAAAGAAAATAGGGGAACGAAATAGGAACTTGACCTATGAATTTAAAAGTAAACCAGTACCATTTATATAAAAAATTGGAACTATGACGCTTGAAAACAGCGTATTTCCGGCTTCCAGAGCGCGAGGGGTAAGACTTCATATATACTTGACAGCATTGCATCTCATTGCTATACTTATGAAAAGATTTTAGAAAACATACAGGAGCTGAACATGGGCTATAAAGTGCCAATTGGTATTTCAAATAAGCATTTACACCTCAGTAATGCGGACCTTGAAAAGTTGTTCGGACCCGGACATAAGCTGACTCTCAAGAAAGAACTGAAGCAACCGGGACAATTTGCTTCCGATGAGTTGGTCGATGTAGTGGGACCAAAGGGAACCCTCAAGGGAATTCGAGTGCTAGGTCCTACACGTCCGGAATCGCAGGTTGAGCTGGCTATGACCGACGCTCGGCAGATCGGGCTTAAATTGCCGGTCCGGGAATCAGGTAAACTCGACGGCAGTCCCGGAGTAAAACTTGTCGGTCCTAAGGGGTCAGTCGAGTTGCCTAAGGGCGCGATTGTCGCGCTGAGGCATATTCACCTCTCTCCGGCGGAAGCCGCCGAAGCCGGCGTTAAAGACAAGGATTGGGTGGCGGTGCAGACCACGGGAACCAGAAAACTCATTTTCCAAGACGTACTCATCCGTTCAGGAGACGCTCACAAACGAGAATTCCACGTCGATACCGATGAAGGAAACGCCGCGGGCATCAACAACGACGAAGAAGTAGAAATCATCCCCCAAAAATAAGGAACCCTTTCCGATACCTCAATGACCAACCTGCGGAAAACATATACTTCAATAAAGCCCGCTGTTGATGAACGGCTTGAAGCGTTTTCCGCGCTTTGGAAACGAGGTTCGGATGTAGAGCTTTTTCAAGAGATGTGTTTCTGTACCTGTACGCCGCAGACCAACGCTCATCGAGGCTGGACCGCGGCGTGCGTTCTGGCTGAGAAAAACCTGCTTGACCGAGGAAGCGTTCAGCAAGTTGCGGCGGTTTTGCGGGCAAGCGGGGTTCGGTTTCATAACCATAAAGCCGGCTATATTGTACAAAACAGAAAAACCTTTTACCCTGATACAAAAACCCGAATCAGTGAAATCCTTGCCGACGATGACCCTCAAGAAATACTATGCCGCCGCGTCTCGGGCTGGGGCATGAAAGAAGCCGCGCATTTTCTGCGGAATATCGGCTTCGGAGACATTGCCTGTATTCTGGATCGGCATATTCTCAGACAGTTGGAGCGGTACGGCGTGATACCTGCTATACCAAAAACCCTTTCAAAAACCGTATACCGGGAAATCGACGGGGCAATGAAAACTTTTGCAAAGGATTGTAACATTCCCCTTGCCGCGCTTGACCTTATTTTTTGGTATGAAGAAACAGGGGAATTGTTCAAATGAGTTATATCCAACCGCCCCATTACTGCTAGGATAGTTCTCCCGCCGCCTTTACTTTGACGCGGTTAGTGTTATTCGGCTGGTATTGAAGCGGCACATCTTCTACATCGACTATTTCAACTGTTTCAGGTTTCGCTCCGGCTTTAACAGCCAATTTGATTGCCTCTGCTTTGCCGTCTTCAATGGCTTTTTCACGGGGAACCTCGTTGAAGGAAACCAGTTTTTCGTACACGCCGCTTACTTTGGAAATAGCCGACCCTATGGCATTGGCTACCGCGAAGTTCTCCGGTTTGTAGAGTTTCTTTACTCCCGCGATTTTTTCCGGGAGAAGTATGGAGCCGCCGCCTACCAAAATCACGTCAATGTCCTCGCCGGACGTTTTAATGCGGTCAAGGCTTTCCTCAACCATTTCCACAATTCGGGACAAGGCTTTTCCGGCAAACGTTTTGTCAATAGGGGCGGTTTTTGAAGGGTCGCCTACCTTCGCCAAACCCATCCTCACGGCAATGTCTGTGGCGGTCAGCGTATTGCCGCCAAAGACTAAGGCTTTTTCGGTAATCTCATACCCTACGCTGTCTGGTCCTACCGTTACAACGCCGTCTTTCTCGCGGACGATGCTCCCGCCTCCAAGTCCTATGGAAATCACATCGGGCATACGGAAATTGGTACGCACGCCGCCGATAGTAACGGCTACGCCCGATTCCCGGGGAAAACCGTTTTGCAAAATGCCGAAATCGGTTGTGGTGCCGCCTATGTCGATAACAACGGCGTTGGAAAGACCGCTCAAAAAGCCGCCGCCTCTGATGCTGTTGGTAGGTCCGCAGGCTATTGTCAAAATAGGGTAACGCCGGGCGTTTTCCATGTTCATGAGGGTTCCGTCATTTTGCGAAAAGTAGATGTCCGCTTCGGTTACGCCCTGTTCCCGGAGGCTTGTTACAAAACCTTCGGTGAAAGCCCGGGCAACCTCGTAAAGCGCGGCGTTGAGGATGGTAGCGTTTTCCCGCTCAATCAAGCCCATACTGCCGATTTTTGATGAATGGGAAATAGATGCGTCATTCCCCATTACTTCACGGCAAATATGCGCCGCTTCCGCCTCGTTTTCATCCCGCACTATCGAGAAAAGCTGACTTATCGCTATTGATTTTATCCCTTTCGCCTTGCATTTTTCAAAGAAAGCCCGCGTTCCGTCTTTATCAAAATCCGCAAGAGGCTTCCCGTCAAACTCATAACCGCCGCGGACAATCGCGGTTTCTTCAGCGATAACAGATAAATCATCCGCCCAATCGACCATCGGCTTAATGCCGGTCGTTGCCGGCGCGCCGATACGCAAAACGCCGATTTTTGTAAGCCGCTTCCGCTCAACTATGGCGTTGGTGCATTGGGTAGTTCCCAGCATGGCTTTCTTTATACTTCCCCGCTCAATACCGGAATTTTCCAGAGCGGCTTTTATCGCTTCTTTTATTCCGCTTTGAATATCCGCGCTGGTAGGGACCTTTACGCTGGCAACGACAGACAGGTTTTCATCAATGATAACCGCGTCGGTATTGGTGCCGCCCACATCAACGCCGAGGCGGTAGTTTTTTACGCTCATACGTGGTCTCCTTTTACGCGCTGTTCAACCGGAATGTAGTCCGTATCGTACCCGAAGTAACGCGGACCAACCAGTTCGATACCTTCAGGGGAACGCCACAGGTCATAACATTTAAGTCCGATGACAAGAACGCGCTTACCGTATTTAAGCGCGTCCGTAGGAAGCGGGATAAACGTTTCAGCATCGACAAGACAAATCAGATCGGGAGTAGTAGCCCGGATTTCGCCTTCCACCGACGCGACAAGATTTTCATTCTGGAACTCAACGTACCCTCTGGCTCCCTTGAATTCGCCTGTTCCCTCAAAGACCGCCTTACCGAAATTGAACGCGCCCCGGACTTCCCGCTTGATGTCAGTTATTTTACCTCGGAAAATCTTGTACCCTTCGCAGGCGGCAAGAAAGTTTTCCTCCGGCGAGAGGGGTCCGTATTTGGCTTCCCGGATGGACTTTCCCAGTTTTTCACTGCGGGTAACGATGCCCTTTACGCCGAAGTTCTTAACCGTCTTGCCGTCCATGCAATAAAGAATTACCGAGACCATGCCTCCGCAGGTCATGGTAACAGCCCGGGCAAGCTCTTCCGTCCATTTGTTGGTGATAGTTTTGAAGATCGCGCTGTTTCCTTTTTCATCGGTCAGAGCCATCGGCGTCGCGCTGACGCCTCCGATGGTAAACGTTACCATCTGCAATTCGGGGAACGCCCGTCCCATGCCGTCAACGTCAATCAGGGGCAGTCCCAGACGCGCCGCCGCCGCGAAGGGCAACATCGAATTGACGCCTCCCGCCTCCATAGGCATGAGCGCGTCAATTTTTTTGTTATAATACCGGCTTATCATGTCCGTTAGGACGGCGTATTCATTTCCGCCGATTGCCTTTTCGGAAAGCACCGTCGGCGCGCCCATACACGCTATGGGGGCGATAAAAGCGTCGTCTTTCACCTCGTCCGGGTCAAGGAGCGTAACCTCGCCGCGATCCTTAATCGCGCCGACGGCGATGAGCTTGCCGATATACGGATCGCCCCCGCCGCCTGAACCCAAAAGAGACGCGCCCAGAGCGATGTCCTCTAATTCCCGTATGCCGATTTTCCGCATAAAAACTCCTCGTCTTCTTACTGAGTAACAAACTCCGCTCCCCGGGTATCCAGCGTTTTCAGCGAGGTAAGACTAAGGCACAAATACGGATACCCGTCTTCCTCATACTGGCTCAATACGCCGACCGCTTCAACCCAGTCGTTAGGGTTAGGATACGTTTCTTCGGGGTTTTCCCACAACACCTCAAATCCCGCGCTGGAATCAATTCCCGGACAGCATCCGGGACCGTTGCGGATCACGAAGTAATACGGATTCCCGTTCAGAGTGTAGTCTTTCTGCGCTTGAAAGATTCCTTCCAACTTTAAGGTCTTCCCGAGATAGTCTTCCGGATTGAGATATATCTCATTGGTCTGCGCGATAAACATCTTCTCTTTGATTTCTATGACCTTTTCTTCATTCGCTTTTTTCGCCGAAACCAGCAAAGGGGTTTTTCTATTTTCTCTGTCCGCTTCAGCCGGAGAAGCCACAGACAGCCCCGCCGCGTACCCGGGAACAGTACCGCTGATTTTCGCGGCGGCTTTCTTGTTTTCGCATCCGCTCAAGAGCAATGCGGCCGCCAGCGCGATAATACCGTATTTCATATTCTAATTCTCCTTTGTTTCATCATATTGATAAGCCCGAACAGGCAGAATGCCCCGATATTCGCCATTACTACGCTTGCGCCGGTTGGGATTGCGTAGAGAAACGAAACCACTACGCCGATGAAGAAACAGATCGCCGAAATAACCGCCGCGCCGATAGTAACGCTTTTGAACCGCTTGCAGAGCCGCATACTCGTCAGCGCAGGAAAGATAATCAGCGCGGAAATGAGAACCGACCCCATCATCCTCATGCCGAGAACAATAGTAACCGCGGTCAGCACCGCGATGAGCGTATTGTATATTCCGGTTTTGACGCCCGTCGCTTTGGCGAAGGTTTCGTCAAAGGTGACCGCGAAAATCTTGTGATAAAAAAGTACGAACAGTATCAGTACCGCAATCGACAGGGTTACGCTGAGATACACATCGGCTTTAGTCATGGCGAGAATACTGCCGAACAGGTAGTTGCAGACGTCAGTATTCATGCCGGTCGTTAAAGATATAATTACTACCCCTATCGCCAGAGACGCGGTAGAAATGACGGCGACCGCGGCGTCGCCTTTGACCGCGCTGTTCTCGCTGAGTCTGAGCAGGAAAAACGCCGCCAGAACCACGACCGGAATCGATACCGAAAGGGGCGCAAGGTTGAGGGCGGTCGCCAGCGCCAGCGCGCCGAATCCCACATGAGACAGCCCGTCGCCTATCATCGAGTACCGCTTGAGGACAAGGCTCACCCCCAGCAGGCTGGCGCAAAGGGAAACCAATAATCCGACAATAACGGCTTTCCTGATAAAGGCGTAGGAAAACATCTCCTCTAAAATACTAAATAACAGCATATATGGTAAGAATATCCTAAAACGCCGAAGAAAACAAGCCGCTCCGGGCATAGCGGGCTTATTTTTTCGCCGGGCGTTTCCCGCCCCGCCAGCGGGCTTTTTCCCGCAAAGCCCCCCGCAAACCGGCTCCCGCGCCGGGCATCGCTTTCTGCGCCGTTGCTCGCCGGGCTTCGATGACTTGCCCTAGCTGAAAGGGCTACTGACTCGTCGGGAAAAGCTACGCGGTATAGGTCCATTTCGCTACATACTTCGGCGGTACTACCGTCACCGTCTCGCCGGACATCTCAATCACATACAATCCCTGACTTAACGCATAGTCCTTCACCTTCTCCTGAATCACCGCGCCAGCCGCGCCGGCTAAGTACACGCGCTTATCGCCGTTGCGATTCGCATATTCCCGCAAAACTTTCATCCGCTCAAGATGCGCTTTCACGTACTCTATGGA